>JAUZPC010000175.1 GCA_030706105.1 Bacteroidota bacterium
ATTAGGGCTGCTTGTATAAGGCCCATACTACGGATAGTACCAGATTTCCGTACATTTTAACAAATAGTGGCTTCTAATATGTTTAATTTAGATTACTTGAAGTGGGCTAACTTATTATGTAATAGTAAATTAAAGCCATTGCAATAAATACAATGTTCAAATCCGGCACTCGCATTACAAAGGTGCCAAAATGACTTCAAAACGATATAATCCGGCATGAAAATCTGGAAAAACGGCCTCTGGAAATGTTCAAAACAATATGAAGTAAAATACTATAACGTATTATAATATATAAAGATAACCGCATTCGCATAACCTTAAACAGTAAAAGGAGGTGCAATTTTTTAGTAATTAATTTTGCATCTGATTGTAAAGACTAAAAGAGATAATGCTTTAGCGGGGCTTTATTTGAGCCGAATTTGGCCTATGGCGGAGATGTAAACAAAAAAAATCCCGCAGGACGTACCGGCGGGATTTTAATCTGAATGAGCAAAATTTATCTGTCTTAAACAGGCAAGACTGCATTTTTTGGAATTACCACGATACCGTTTTCCGTAACTGTAAATTTCTTTTTGTCGCCTTCCAGGTCAAAACCAATCTCATAGTGTTCAGGAACGTTTACATTTTTATCAATAATAGCTCTTCTTATGCGGGCATGTCTGCCTATGTTGCAGTTGTTAAGAATTATTGAATCTGTTATATATGAGTATGAATTTACTTTAACATTCGGACTTAATAATGACCTTTCTACCAAACCTCCGGAAACAATGCAGCCGTCGCAAATTAGAGAATTTAATGTTCTACCTACACGTTCTCCTTCGTGGGAAACAGTTTTAGCCGGCGGGTACTGGAACTGATAAGTCCTCATCGGCCAATCGCTGTCATAAAAGTTAAATTCAGGAGTAATGGAAATTAAATCCATATTTGCTGCAAAATAGCTTTCAATGGTCCCAATGTCTTTCCAGTATGGCTTTACTTTTCTGTTCTCGTCATAAAACATGTATGCTTTCAAATTCATATTTTGCTTAAGCATATAAGGTATTACATCTTTTCCAAAATCCTGGCTCTTAATTTTCTTGTTTTCCATTTCGGAAAATACTTCCTTCAAAACGGAAATGTTGAAAACATAAATGCCCATATTAACAAAAGAGGAACCCGGTTTATCCGGAATTTCAGGAGGTGCCGAAGGCTTTTCAATAAATGATTCTACATCATAGGAACTGTTTACACCTATAATACCAAATCTGCTTGCTTCGTCTTTGGGAACATCCATGCATCCTATTGAAAGCTCTGCTTTGTTATCTATATGGTACTGAAGCATTTTTAAGTAATCCATCTTATAGATATGGTCACCACTTAAAATTAACACCCACTTAGCCTTTTTATCCAGAAGGTTAAAATTCTGCCATATTGCGTTTGCCGTTCCTAAATACCAATCGTTATTTAGTTTTCTCTGAGGTGGTACTGAATATATAAATTCACCAAGTTCAGGATTAAAAATGGACCATGCTTCAAAAATATGCTGGTTTAGAGAGTCTGATTTATATTGAGTAAGCACATAGGTTTTTCTCAACCCTGAGTTAAGACAATTTGAAAGTGCAAAATCAATTATTCTGTATTTACCTCCAAAAGGAACAGATGGTTTGCTTCTATGAGCTGTAAGAGGATAAAGTCTTTCACCCTGTCCGCCTGCCAAAAGCATTGTAATCGTATCTCTTAGTACTGATGATCCCGTGAATATCATATCTACTCCCGGATGTGTTAATAATATAAAATAACTTAGATTTTTTAGTTGATTATTTTTCTTAAGTTAAAAAAAATGATTTATACACGCTTTACATTTTTTTTAATTTATTTGATTTTAATATATTAAATATTGGTTTGTAAGGCAAATAAATAAAATATTATTTTTACTTAATTTATAAAAAAAATTTAGAAAAATGGCTAAATATTTGAAATTCACGGTTCTTGTTGTTTTGTTCTCCGTATTCTCAGGTTTTTCTTCTATTCCTGATCATAATAAAACAAATATTGATGTATTGCATTATTCGTTAAATTTAAATCTGCTGCCGGAGGCAAAACAGATTAAGGGAATTACGGAAATTAAATTTCTGCTAAAAGATTCTGCTAAAAAGGTCTCTTTTAACTTTTACGATAATATGATAATACATTCAGTTAAACTGAATAATGAAAAAGTAGATTTTACAAGGCATGATAATAAAATCTCTTTCCATTTACCTAAGAGTTATGTTTTGGGTGATACTTTATTGCTGAATGTAGATTATGAAGGCACTCCTGAAAAAAAAGGGCTTTCAGGTTTTGTATTCGGAAAGATTAACGGGCAGACTCTTATTTATAATTTAAATGAGCCTGACTTTGCTTCAACCTGGTTCCCCTGCAATGATGTGGCATCAGATAAAGCATTGCTTGACATATATCTGACAAATGATTCTGCTTTTACTTCTGTTTCAAACGGGAAACTTGAAGAAGTACTTACCGAAGGTGCTAAACGTACTTTCCACTGGAAAACTTATTATCCTATCTCCACATATTTAATCTGCCTCTATTCAAGTATCTATAAGAACTTTGATGATTATTATGTCTCTCAGGATAAAAAAGATACTATGGCAATAAAGTATTATGTGCTTCCTGAGCATTTGGAGTTTGCTAAAAAAGATTTTGAAGATCATCCCGACATGATTGATGTATATGCTAAACTCTTTGGTGAATATCCGTTTATTAAAGAAAAATATGGCGTTGCTGAGTTTTTGTGGCAGTATGGTGCAATGGAACATCAAACTATTACCGGTATTGGTTCTAATTTCGTGTCGGGCAATAAATACTTCTCAGATATTTATGCTCATGAGCTTTCTCACCATTGGTGGGGCGATGCAATTGCCCCCGGTACCTGGAATGATATTTGGCTTAACGAAGGATTTGCAACTTACTCCGAAGCCCTTTATCAGGAATATAAATATGGGGATAATTCTCTCAGATCGTTTATGCTTAGCAAATTTTCCAAGTTTTTCCCCGGCGTGTTGTATAAACCCGGCACTGATTTATTTAGCCAGACTGAATATGATAAAGGGGGATGGGTACTTCATATGCTAAGATGGGAGGTGGGAGACTCAGCTTTCTTTAAAATTTTGAGAACTTATTTTGAGACATTTAAGTATCAGTCTGCTATTACAAATGATTTTAAAGAGATATGCGAGAAAATCTCAGGCAAAGATCTTACAAAATTTTTTGACCAATGGGTATATTCCGGGGAAGGACAGATAAATTTATCTGCTGATTGGCAGCAAAAAGAAATTGATAAATCTTATCAAATAGAATTTGATTTTAAACAGACTCAAACTGAATATGAAGTATATAATTTTACTCTGCCTATTAAGGTAATCTATCTGGACGGCACTTCTGAAACCTTAAAAGCGGCAATAAATAAAAGAAAAAGTACCTTTACATTTACCGTACCTAAAAAAGTTGAAAGAGTATTATACGACCCTCAAAATTGGATTTTATTAAATCTTTCTAATAACAAAAATAATAAGTAATTTTGTATACTAATTTTTGATGAATTTTGAATAAATATTTTTTTATTTCCGATATACATTTGGGTCTTGGCTCTAAAGAGAAAGAGGACAGTAAAGAAAAATTACTGGCTAAGCTTTTTGATGTTATTAAAGCTGAAGGTACTGAATTATTTATATTGGGTGATCTTTTTGATTTCTGGTTTGAGTATAGAAATGTTTACCAAAAGGGTTTCTATAGAACTCTTACAGCCTTGCGGACGCTTACAGAGTCGGGCGTGAAAGTTCATTATTTTATAGGAAACCATGATTTTATGCACCGGGATTTCTTTGCTAAGGAATTGAATATATTGATGTATGAAAACCCTCTGGATATTGTTCTGGAAGATAAACGCTTTTTTTTAGGACATGGCGATGGTTTGGTTGAAAATGATATGGGTTATAATTTGTTAAAAAAAGTACTGAGGAATAAAACAATACAGTTCCTCTATTCCTTAATCCATCCGGATTTAGGAGTTGCTTTGGCGCGTTATACAAGCAGATCCAGCAGGGATTACACTACAAAAAAGGATTACGGTAAGCCTGACGGACTTGTTAAAGCGGCTGAGCAGATTATTGATTCAGGATTTGATTATGTATTATTCGGACATCTGCACAAAAGAAATTTTTCCAAGCATAATAGCGGCTGCTATATAAATTTAGGTTCCTGGCTGGATTTTCCTTGTTATGGTGTTTATTCAAATCATAAATTTGAAGTTATTGATTGGTGTTAATATATGGCTAAAAAGAATTTAAATGATTCCCAATATGATGATTATTTTTATAATCATCAGAAAAGGAATAAAAAATTAAAAACTGATAAAAAATGGTCAAAAACAAGAATT
This sequence comes from Bacteroidota bacterium, assembly GCA_030706105.1. GTDB lineage: Bacteria > Bacteroidota > Ignavibacteria > Ignavibacteriales > Ignavibacteriaceae > JAUZPC01. The sequence goes on from JAUZPC010000175.1 coordinate 4,415, forward strand.
ACCCTGGTAAGTATAGGTGCCTTGTTTTTAGCTTTTCTGATCTTCATAGTAGTTGGTCTTCCTTCTTTTACTGAACTGGAAAATCCTAAACCGCCTTTGGCAAGTAAAGTATTTTCATCTGACGGTAATCTTCTTGGACAGTTCTTTATTGAAAACAGAATTGAGACAAATATAGACAGCCTTCCCAAATATGTTTCTGAAGCTTTAATTTCTACCGAAGACAGAAAATTCTTTGACCACTGGGGTGTTGATTTAGGCCGCTTTGTAAAAGCAATGGTTAAAAATGTTTTCACTTTCCACAGGGAAGGTGCAAGCACCATTACACAGCAGCTTGCTAAAAACCTTTACCAGCTTAAAGCCGGGAGGGAAAATACCCTGCAGACGGGTGTAAGAAAAATAAGGGAATGGATTACTGCTGTTCAGATTGAAAGAGCTTATACTAAGGATGAAATTCTTGAACTGTATCTTAATGTATCCTATTTTGGCCGTTCTGCTTATGGGATAGAAACAGCATCCAGAATTTATTTTGATAAACCCGCTAAAGAACTTACACTGCCTGAAGCTGCTTTGTTTGTGGCATTGTTAAAGTCTCCTGTGAATTATGACCCTATTCTAAATCAGGAAAACGCAATTAGAAGAAGAAATTTGGTCATGTTTAATATGGTTGATGCCGGTTATTTAACCAGAGAAAAATATGAAATTCTAAAGCAAGAACCTATAACTCTGGCAAAGGAAGTTAAAACCATAAGAAAAACTTCTTCACCTGCCTTTCTTGAGTATGTCAGGCTTCAGCTTGAAGAGCAGGCTCAGAAGTACGGCTTTGATCTTTACAGGGACGGTCTTACAATTTATACTACTCTGGATTCTAAACTGCAAAAAGCAGCTAGCGAAATTGCAGAAAGCCATCTTAAGGACGTGCAGAGTTCATTTGATAAAAGCTGGAACTGGAATAACAATAAATCATTGCTGGCTGGCGCTATTGATAGGGCCATAAAAAATTCCGATGATTATCAGGCTGCCGAAAGTGATGCGGAAAAAACTGCTGTGCTTACTAAATACCGCAGTGATGAAGCTTTTATTGAAAAAGTGAAAAAGGATGAGCAGAGAGTTCAGATGGGCTTTGTTTGTATGGACCCTTCTACCGGCCATATACTTGCAATGATAGGCGGAGCCAACCAGGACTTTGGGCGCGGACTTAACCACGCTACCGGTATAAGAAGACAGTGCGGTTCTTCGTTCAAACCTATTGTTTATGCAACTGCTCTTGAACGCGGCGCCACTCCAAATACTGTTGTCTCCAATGAACGGTTAAATATTAATGGATGGAATCCAAGCAACTCCGGCGGCTCTACCGGCGGGAGCATGACTTTAAGACAGGCACTGGCATTTTCAGTAAACCTTGTCTCTGCACATTTAACAACAAGCGATATGGCGCCTCCAAGTGCCGTTATTGAAGTTGCTCAAAAAATGGGTATTAAATCCCCAATTCCTAATTATCCTTCAATTGCTTTGGGAACTTGCGAGCTTACACCGCTTGAAATGGTTTCTGCTTACTGCACCTTTGCGAACAAGGGAAAACACCCTGAACCGCAATGCGTTACCAAAATTGAAGATAAAAACGGAATGGTAATTGTAAATTTTGAACCTCAAATTTCTGATGCTATTAGTCCGCAGACCGCTGTTAACATAACCGATATGATGAAAGGTGTTGTTGAGTTTGGAACCGGACGCGGAGTTAAAGCATATTTCCACAGAACTTGCGCAGGTAAAACTGGTACTACACAGGATTATGCAGATGCGTGGTTCATTGGTTTTACACCGCAGATGGTTGCCGGTTTGTGGGTTGGTTTTGATGATCACCGTGTAAAATTCCCGGGGCCTATGGGGCAGGGAGCAAGAGCTGCTTTGCCTATGTGGGCA
>JAUZPC010000176.1 GCA_030706105.1 Bacteroidota bacterium
AGGTCTCGGGTGAGGAATCTGTTATTAACTAATTACTGTATCCACATACTAATATAATACTTGCGAGTTATTTTTGTTATGTTTAATATTGCAAATGTCATTATATAAAAATAGTTTTTTCAGAAATTCAGATTTAGTATGTGTAAGGGGCAGAGTCTATAAATAAGGATTAACGGGTATCTACTTTTCTGTGGGTATGTTTATTCATACCCTAATGGTAATATTATGTTTTAATTATACGACATTATTTTTACAGCGGTTTAACTTTTTTATTGCTTATCATCCATTGAGCGGTTTGATAATATGCCAGAGCTTTTTTCTTCATTTCATTAGCCTTGGCAGGCTGTAGCTGCGAATAGTCATTATTTGCCCTTTCTTTAAACCTATATAAAGAAAAAGAGCCATCCTGTCTTATTATCAAATAATAATCTTTATCTATGCAACCGATTTTTTCATCGGCATTAAAATAGCAATAATCTCTCTTGGCAGAGAGCAGGTCAACACCCATGGTATTATTGACATAAGAAATATTCAGCATTGAAAGAATAGTGGGAGCAACGTCAACCTGACCGCCCAGAACTTCATATCTTTTCGGTATAATTCCGTCATAATATATTACTAATGGAGTATGATTAAAAGATAAGTCCATATCATATACAGGATTATCTATAGCGCCGTGGTCTGCCGTAAAAACAAAGATTGTATTCTTAAACCAGGGCTGCTGTTTTGCTTTAATAATAAACTGCTCTATTGCCCAGTCAGCATATTCTATAATCTGCTTCATTTCCGTCTTAGATTTTGGTTTAAAACCCGGTACTTTTGGAATTACATATGGGCCGTGATCGCTTGCAGTAAGCATGGCTGCAAAAAATGGTTTGTTGCCGGCAGCAAGTTTGTTCAAATAAGGAATCGAAAGATCAAATAAGTCCCCATCCGGAACTCCCAATGTACTTTTTACTTTTTCAGCAGGATAGTCCTTCTGGCTGACTATTGTGTTAAATCCATTATTTGACAGGAATCCCCCCATGTTGTCAAACTGTGCGTCATGTGTAGTAAAGAAGATTGTCTGATAATTATTTGCTCTTAAGGTTAAAGCAATGCTGCCGTATGGCTGCATACTCTCTACAGATTTCATGGGGTGATGCGTTAAGAGAACCGGATAGCTAAATAATGTTGAATAAATTCCACAATATGTATGTATTCCTGAGGAATAAAAATTAGTAAAGAGGTAACCTGCCCCCGCTAAACTATCCAAAAATGGCGTAAGCTTTTCATTGTTGCCAAAATGTTCCATTTTCCAGGCCGCCATACTTTCCATTAATACAAGAACAACATTTTTATTTGTCATCCCGGTTTTTGCTTTAACCAATCTGGCTAATGGAGAGTCATATCCCATATTCTTTATTTTAAGATCCTCCCGCACAATGTTTAATGCTTCATCAGGGTTCATTAAGTGCAATGTACAGTTTTTAGGATTTTTACTATCTAAATAGCTCTGAAAAAATGTAAATGCCGGGTTAAGTGCCATCTGGTTTGGTAACGCATAGTTACTAAAAAATGCCGTACCCCATCTTATTGGAGATTTAATTTCTGCCCTGCCCCTAATGGCAAAAAACATAACAGGTATAGCAATAAAGAAACAGACCATATTTGTTAAATAATATGATTTATTTTCCTGATGCAATATTTGAATTCCACTTCTAAAATATCTTTCTTTAGCTTTATGGAATAAAAAGACCGCCAGACCTGCCCAAATAATAAAAATAAGTATATACAAATAATATGTCTCATCCTGAGCAATCATATTGACTACAAAAAGAGGCGAGTCAGTCCATGTTAATGCAGAGATCGTAATTCTGGAATTATAATGGTTGAAATAAGGAATATCAGCAGCAGATATAAAAAAGAGAACTATGTATTCAATTGTCAGTACTATTGCACCGAAATTTATTAAAGGCCTGTATCTGTTTTTTAATAAAGATGAAATTGTAAAAATAATAAAGGGGGCTACCAGTATATAACCGCTGACAACTGTATCAAAGCGGAATCCCATCCAAAATGACTGCAATACTATTTTTACAGGCACACCTGTTAATGCATTTAAATGCTGCACTAGCAAGAATAGCCTGGCACTGGTAAGGAATAAAATGCCCAGCAAATATATGTAGAGCAAATATTTAATGTAAACCGGGATAGTAAATTTATTTTTCATATAAAAATTGTTAGTATTCACTATAGTAAATATAGCAATTATCAAATCCTAAATAAAACCTATTAGGACTTCCGAAATACTCGATTTTTGTAAATATTCTCTTACAGACTTTTAACTTCATTTTAACCTAATTACTAAATATATTTACGATATAATATTATCGAAGAATTAGAAAAAAAATGAATTCAATTGACCCTTCAAAAAACTTACCGTTTGCAATTACCCTCTGTAATTCTGACGGAATAATCACCTATATGAATGATAGATCCTTAGAAACTTTTAAAGAAGACGGCGGAGAAAAACTAATCGGGCAAAATTTATTTGACTGCCATTCTGAAAAGTCGAAAATTCAGTTGAAAGAAATGTTCAAGAATGAAAAAGAAAATTTTTATACCATACAAAAAGGCGGGAGAAAAAAAATGATTTATCAATTTCCTGTGTATTCAGATGAACAATTTACAGGATTTGGTGAGATTTCTATTGTTATTCCGGAAGAAATGCCTCATTTCAACAGAGATTAGTCATTTTGTCTTTTAATACCGTTAAGGTATGTTTATATTTGTTTTGTATTTTTTCACTTAGAGGATATTATGCAGATAGGTATTGTAGGGCTTCCCTACTCAGGAAAGACGACTTTATTCCAGACAATTACAAAATCATTTATAGATCCGGAGACAGTAACCAAGTCTGAGAGTCATCAGGCGGTAGTAAAGGTACCTGATGAAAGGTTGATCAAATTAACAGAGATATTCAATCCTAAAAAGACTGTAAACGCGGTTATTGAATTTGTTGATGTGGTTGGTTTGCAGAAAGGTGACCAGGGCTCTACCCAGTTTACTACAAATTTTTTAGCAAAAGTTAAAACCAATGATGCCTTGCTGCAAGTTGTAAGACTTTTTGAAGATGAGTCTGTTGCCCACCCGGATGGCTCAGTAGATATGCTAAGGGACATAGTCTCTTTTGAAACTGAATTTATACTTTCAGACATGGCTATTGTAGAAAATCGTCTTGAAAAAATAAAAAAACAAATTCTAAAGAATCAGGACGAGCTGCTAAAAAGAGAGCTTCCCGTGCTTGAAAAATGTTATGACGCACTTCAAAATGAAAAAGCATTAAGAGATATCCAGTTAAATAAAGATGAATTAAAAATTCTTAAGACCTATCAGTTACTTTCAGTAAAGCCCATGTTAATAGCTCTTAATTTGGATGAAAACCAAATTGCAAAAAAAGATGAATTTGTTAAAAAAGCACAAGAAGCAATCAAAGGGCAAAACACAAAAGTATTGGCATTTTTTGGCAAAGTTGAAAAGGAGATGGCTGAACTTGCAGACGAAGATGCCGAAGTTTTTATGGCTGAGTATGGAATTAAAGAATCTGCACTTAACAATATTATCAAAGAGTCTTATGCCCTATTGGGATTACATTCATTTTTAACAGCGGGTGAAGACGAATGCCGCGCATGGACAATTAGAAAAGGTGAAAACGCTCAGGAAGCAGCCGGCGAAATTCACACTGATTTCTTTAATAAATTTATCCGTGCAGAAGTTGTTGGATATGAGGATTTCCTTACTGCCGGTACATTTGCCAAGGCAAAAGAAAAAGGGACCTGGCGGCTGGAAGGTAAGGAATACATTGTTAAGGACGGCGATATTATTTCTATAAGACATAGTTAAATTACTAAAAAGGGAGCCATTGGCTCCCTTTTTTAATAAAACACAAGCTTACAAAGACTGATTATTCAACTAATTTTGCATTCAAATTGAATTTAACACCAGTAAGAGCTTTGGATACAGGGCATCCTGCCTTGGTATCTTCAGCTGCTTTAAGGAAATCTTCTTTTGAAATTCCTTCAACATTTGCTTCGCAATTTATATCGATAGCGGTAATTGCAAAACCTCCGTCAACTTTATCAATATGAACTGTATCAGAAGTTTTTACCCAATTAACTTTGAATCCGCCTCCTGATAAACCTGCTGATAATGCCATTGAGTAACATCCGGCATGTGCTGCACCAATTAATTCTTCCGGATTAGTTCCTTTTCCTTCTTCAAAACGTGATGAAAAATTAAATTGAGTATTGTTTAAAACACCTGTTTCAGTGCTGATAGTTCCATTTCCTTTAAGTAAATCTCCATTCCATTGTGCATTTGCTTTTCTAATTGGCATTTCTGTCTCCTAAATATATTTAAAATAAAGTTTTTTAATTTTGTCCTTAAACTTATTTATAATTGGAACAAAACAACAACGACATTAGTCACTTACAGAAATTTTTCTTTAAAATAATTAATTATTTACTTTTGGAATTGTGACGGAACATACCCTTTCTTTTTTGCAGAGCATCTCTCACTGTTTTTTTAATTTTTTGTTCGTAATATTAGCGCGTGTAATATTAATCACCAGTACCTGTTTATTGAAACTATCTAAGTGAAACTGATTAGAATATACGAAAAAAAGAGTTTACGCTATACAATTAGACCAAGTGAACTGCCGGATTTGGAAGTGTTCGTAAACTCAGAGTATTTACCTTTAAGTGAAGATTGTAAAAATGATTTTTTTTCTGCAATTACAAATCTTTCAAATTATAATGTAAATATAGACGGCTTATACAATTGCGACATTCAAAAAACTGATTTCCCTTTTAACCATTGTATGGGCGTTTATTTTTACAACTTTCCGGCTGCCGTAAACATTATTGAAGAGAATTTTTCCAATTTATATGATAGTATCCTTGAGGAAATTTATAACTTAGTCTGTTGTCATAATATTAATATTTTTGACAGAAAAAATGTTATTTCGATTGAATTTAAAATGCTTATCCAAAGAAAATATGTAAGTGTAAATGTTTTTATCCCATTTTATGAACTGCCCTCATGGGGTAAAGAGATTTACAATTTAGAGTCTCTATATAAATTTATTATAGAATTAAGAAACCTGACAGAATTTGATAAAATATTTATCGAATTAATTGACAGAGAACCCTTTTGGAAGATTATAAAAGTAAATAATGTTATGGAGACTATAAATAACTGAATTATCGGTTCTTAAAATAAAAGAAACACAAATAAGATAACGATTTGCATTTTCCCGGAAATGCTTACATTATAATTAAATATCATTCTAACATTTTTTTGAAAGGTATTGCTATGAACAGAGATGTAGAGACTAGTTTTTTGTCTTTTGTACCTATTTTTTCCGGCCTTGACGAGGATACTATTGACAGAATTGAGAACCTGGGAATTAAGCAGAGATTTAAAAAAGATTCAACAATACTTTTTGAAGAAGAATCAGGATCTGCGTTATTTATTATTATGGAAGGAAAAGTCAAAGTATCAAGGGTAAGTTCAGACGGCCGAGAAGTTATTTTAACAATACTTAATGATAGCGACTTCTTTGGAGAAATGTCTATACTTGACGGTGCGGTAAGATCTGCAAGCATAACCGCAATGGAAGATACTGAGATCTTTATTATACAGAGAAACGATTTTTTGGACCTTCTTCAAAATCACCCTGATATTTCAATTGCACTGCTGCAAGAGCTTACCCAGCGTCTAAGGGCAGCAGATACTAAAATTAAATCTCTATCCTTAAAAGATGCTGAAGGTAAAGTAGCTACAGTAATTCTTCAGCTTGCAGACGATATAGGAAAAATAAGGCAAGGAAAAGTAGAAATTGAAAAACTCCCTTACCAGCACGATTTAGCGAACATGGCAGGAACTTCGAGAGAAACAATTTCAAGAACGCTGCATCTGTTTGCCAAGAAAGGTCTGGTAGAGCTTGAGGGATCCAAGCTTAGAATTATGAATTATGAAAAATTTAAAGAAGCCTATACAGGTTAATTATAGTTTATTAAAAAAAAGCTGACTTTCGTCAGCTTTTTTTTATACTAATGTAATTCCAGATGTAAGTCAACACCCAATTGCTTAAATAAGCCCAAGAGACCGCCGCCTTCAACCAGTTCAAACCTAACCGTATCAATTTTATTATCTTTTATAGTAACCCAAACCGTCTGCTGCGGGAGCTTTATTTTTTTATTTGTTGCAGGTACACTATCAACGCCCGAAATAATTGAAGGAATTTCCCTTGTATGAGTTCCGGTAA
>JAUZPC010000177.1 GCA_030706105.1 Bacteroidota bacterium
CATGAGGATTTTTGAAAAATTTACTTAACTCAATAGGATGTACATTTTCCGGCAATTCAGGAACAATTTCCTCGGCAATTCTCCCGCTGCAAAGAAATACCTTTTTAGAATCATTGAACATTTTCATTATCAGATATGCACCTTTGTTCAATAAAGATTGTCTATCAAACGCCCCTTCTCCTGTAATAATATATTGATATCCTCTGTCTTTAATGGTATTGCTTAATTTGCTTTTTATGAACAAGTTAGCTGTCATTATCTCCGGGTTTAAAAAGATCTTAAAAGCCGCGGCCAGACCACCTCCGGCACCGTTCAAGTTATCCACATTAATACTTTTTAAAGTGGATAACTTATTCAAAATGTGGGTAAACCCTTTCTCCAGCAGTTCAAGGTCTGTTTCCTTAGCTCCCTTCTGCCTTGCAAATAAATAGTTGCTCCCATTGCTTCCCATTAACTGATTCTCAACATCAACAATTATTTTAATACTGCATTTAAAAGGTTTAGGAGAATACTCTATTCTATTTATTTTAGTATAGTTAGCCGGAATTGGCTTAAGCTGTTTATCATTACTGTCAAATACTTTTAATCCGAGCTCAGACATCATCCCGACACCCAGATCGCTCGTTCCTGTACCGCCTATGCCAATGATAATTTCCCTTACTTTTATTCTATCTGACGAAATATCTTCGTTAATTGAGTTCAATAATTCACCTAATGGGCTGGAGCTTGTATATAAAGGATTCCTTTCCGTTTGAGGTATCAACTTTAGGCCTATTACTTCCGCTGACTCAATATAAACTATTTTATCCACCGGATCATAACCCACCCGGCACACTCTCTTTTCTTTGCTGTAAGGGGTTGATATAGAATAGGTAAGGAAATCCAAGCGGGAATAAAACCCGCAGACTTCAAGAAAGCCGTCTCCCCCATCGGAAATTGGAGCCTGTATTGTATCTATTCCATGTTTTTTAAGTTCATTGGCAAATAGACCACAAGCTTCAACGGCGCCTACGCATTCTTTATAGCTGTTTAGCGCCAGCAATATCTTGCCAGGGGAAGTCATAGTTTGTTAAGAATACTCATCATTTCCAAAATAATATTATCAATAGTAAGCTTTTCTGCCCCTATAAATTTACATATTTTAGGGTCTCCGGGGCACTTTATTCGGCAGTATTCTTCCTCAGGTACTATATTTATTGCTTTATTGCCCAATGGCCCCCATAGGTCAGGCGTACAGGCAGGTAGAGGGCAAAAGAAGGCCAGAGTTGGGACTTTTAACGCAGAAGCTATATGCATTGGCCCTGTACTTGCCGATATAAGCAAATCCAAAGCGGAAAAATTAACTATTGCCTCTCTTAAGGTACAATTTCTGTTTATGTAGTGTATGTTTTTCATCTCATCTATTTCAGCAGGTACCTTTAAGTCAGTTACTATAACCTGTAAATCAGGATGCTCTTTTTGCAGTTTAATGATTAATGCTTTATACTCTTCCACAGGAATGTTAGGAGCAGAATTACCACTTGTTGAATTTATACCTATAAGCTTTTTCCCCGCAAAAAAAGAACGTATCTTACCTGCCTTCTCACGTTCTGAAGTTGTAAGAAATATTTCAGGATTTATTGTATCCGGTTCTATTGAAAGCTTGCGTAAAAAATCCATACAGTAATCAGCTTCGTGCCTTTTATCAAGATATTTTCGCCTGTAAACGCTCTTAGTATTTGTAATGAATTGATAGAACTTGTGCCCGACTCCTATTCTGGTTTTTATTCCTGCAAGAAACAGCCCCCAATTAATAAACTCTTCAGGCAATAAGGCAAAGGAATAATCAAACTTATGGCCCCTTATTTCTCGTGCGAATTCTAAAAGAGTTTGTTTCCTGTTTAGAATTATTATTTCATCTACATACGGATTATGCTCAAAGATATCCTTGGTATAGTCCCTTACAAGCACAGCTATAAAGCTTGAAGGGTAATTTTTTTTTATTTCATGGGGCAGCGAAGTAGAAAGGACGGCATCGCCAATCCTGTCCTGCCGTACAATTAAGAATCTATAGTTTTTCACTTTTGTCAAATTTTAATATTGAAAATATATCCAGCCGGGTAATAAAGACCAGAGCAGTAATATAAACAGCAAGTAGAACTACATCAATAAAAGCCGACTGCACAGCTAAGCTAATCAGATAAAAGATTATCGTTAAAATGATAATCGCTCCATCACTAAAAAAATTATACTTAAATATTAGCTTATCTGCCGAAATTATTATCAGGTAACCGACCATAGCAACATACCCGAGCAATGTTGCAAGAGCCGCTCCTGTCATTCCGTATGCAGGTATGAGTATAAAATTAAGAAGAATGTTTATAATAAAAGCATAGAAGTCCGCCATAAATAAATACTTGCTGCTCTTATAAAGGTACGGATATACAGAATAAAATGAAGCTATTCCATTTAAGAAATATGCACAAAGCACATAAGGCAGAATAACCATTCCTCCGGCATATTGAGGATTAAATAAATAGACGCCGAAAATCTTGTACATGAACAGATTCTTAACAAGCAGTATCACCCCCAAAAATATTATTCCGGAGATGCTTATAAGCTTTGTAAGAGTGTTGCCGAATGTATATCTGTAATTATCTTCCTTAACTAAAGCAATTGACCTTGGAAGCCAGGCTGTTCTGAATGAAATAACAAAGACGTTCATCAGTAATGCAATCCTGTAAGCAAAGGAGTACACACCTGTCACTCCGCTTCCATGATATAGATTTAAGAAGAACCGGTCGGCAGCATCCAGGAAGGCGGAAAAAAATCCTGAAACGATTAGGGGAAGCGAAAAAACAAGCATTGCTTTAAGTATTTTCCCGTCAATAATTCTTTCGTAGTACGCTTTTATTGAAGGAATTAATATTGCGGCCAGCAGCAATGAGCCGCCAAGCTGAGCATAAAGAATACCGGTTATACCCATTCTTAAAACATAAACAAATACAACGTTCAGGGCAAGTACTACCATAGCGGAACAAAGAGAGTATAGAGCTACGGATTTTGCTTTTTCCTCAGTTTTAAGCAGGTGCAACAGAAAATAAGTACAAGTATCCAGCAATAACAGTAGTGATATTATAATAAATAACTTTGTAAAGCCGCCGGAACCGAATATAAGATTTGAAAAAAGTCCTGAAGTTAAAATTACAACTGCCGAAAGTACAACGCTAAGCACTATAACAAAATTAAAAACAGAAGAAAAGACTCTCCTTTTTTCAGCAGTATTCTGCTCCTGAGTATAAAATTTTGTTAAACCTGAAGGAAGTCCCGACTGGTAAAAAACGGAGGCAATTGCATAAAAAGACATTATTAAAGCATAATTACCGAACTCCCCAACCGGTATTATATTGGAATATAAAGGCAGTAATAAAAAGCTGACTGCTTTAATAAATACATTGCTGACTGTGTACCATAAAACTGAAGAGGTTAAATTTTTTGATGTGCTCATTAAATTAATTTATTTAATTTATATAGCTCGTATAACTTGTTATTTACCGACTCATAGCTATGATACTTTTTGACCCAATCTATTCCCCGCAAACCGGTTTCTTTCCTTAATTCAGCGCTTTCTACAAGTTCACTTAATTTTAAATAGAGCTCATCTTCATTATTGGCAACAGTAAAAGGATTTTCGGGCAGCCATTCTGCATATTCATTGGTCATATTAGTAACAGTAGGAATACCCATAGCGAGGGACTCTAAGCCTGCTTTACCATACCCGGTACCACCCATAGTACCGCCTACCTGGTCTATACAAATATCAGATTTACTTTTTGCAAGCAATACTTTATCTCTGGATACATTTTCAAGCAGTACAAACTTAATTTTCTTTTCCAGCTTTATTCTATCAATTACCTTTATTATAAGCTCAGTTCCTTTATACTTTCTGTTTGTGGGAGTATGGATTATAGTTACCGTACTATCATCAGTATTAGCTTTGCCGGGAAGCTCCGAAGTATCATATGGATAAAACAAATAATTGAGATTACCTTTTAATTTTAAGTGATCATACTCTGAGGTGATATTAAGGTCAGAAAGTTCATCCATTTTTTTTATCAGACCGCGGGTTCTTAAATCGCTGCCGTAATAACAGCACACAATCTTTTTCCCCTGCTGCTTCCATTTAATAGCCTGCCTGGAATCGCGATAAAAATCCAAACCTGCGTCATAATGTATTATATCAAATTCGTCTAATTTATACTTTCTAATAGCATTATTTATAAAATGCTTTTTGTAGAAATCATTAAATTTAAAATAATATTCTTCAATCCGGTTTTTGGGGGTAAAGACAGGAGCTTCAACCAGAAATTGGAACTCCCTGTCAGAGACCTTTTTGCGGCGCCATTTTTTTGCCCATCTGAAAATAGGAAGAGGAAGATTAAGGCAAATATCTTCCTCAAAATTTAGCTGATTTTTATGATAAGTTATTAATCTTGAAAAATCTCCGCAGGCAAGGTGCATTTTATAAAAGTCATAAGGTACACCTGCATAATTTTGCGGGGCAAGATGTAATATCTTTAACATTATAGATCTTTATAAAAAGTATCTCTAAAAATACCTCTGGCTCCAAAATTCTCTTTGAATCGTCCAAGACCCCAGTTAGGGTCCATATTAACAGTAAATATTCCAAAATCTAAAAACTTATAACCTTCATCCTTATATATTTTCATAATTTCATAGAAGAGCTGGTTAACAGCACGGTACTCCTGATATTCTTCATCATGACTGATATAGAAAGCCAGTACAACTTTATCATTAGCACTAAAGTTGCATACACCGGCAATAATTTTGTCTTTTAAGAAAGCCCCCCATAAACGTATTTTGGAAGGGAAAAGTTTTTTCAGCTTAATTAATTCATCCAGAGTATGCGTAGGATTAACGCCATGGCGCATCTTCAGATTCTTTTTCAATATTTCATAATATTCGGCAAACTGATCACACTCAACAATTTGGATACCTTCTTTAACGGATTTTCTAACGGCAGTCCTTGCTTCTAATCTGTATGTTGAAAGAAGATCCTCTTTAGGTACATCTAACTGAACCACACTGGAGACATCACGCTTTACATATTGAAAACCATTTTTTACAAGCGCAAAATCGATATAGTTAGAGTATTTGGACTGATAAATAATTGGAGGAATTGTTAATTGAATTTTATCGCATTTAATTTTTTTTGCATAATCTATAACGGACTCAACAAGGTCAAAGGCCTCTCTGAAATTAAGGTTACTTGGATAAGCAAAACTGCCATATGAAGCTCCTCCGTGCGATGATAATATTCTTTTCCCGTCTCTGTTTAATAAAACAGCGGGAAATACAGAAAACACACTGTCTTTTTTCTTAAATACAAGGGAAGCATCTTCAAAGCGGTCCTTTGGATGATAAGATAAAAACAGTCTTTTATGAAACATAGTTCCATTATCGGAGCTATCAACAAACTGATCCCATACTTCATCTGAAATACCGGATTCTTTAAAAGGAATATATTCTATCATTTTATCTAACTTACTTATTAAAGAAAAATTATATAACAAAAGTAATCTAATTTTTACTAAAATTAAATCAATAAATTATAGCCATAACTTCTTTGTTTTATTGGTTTATTAAAGAAGTATCAATCAGTTAAACTTCCATCTCCTGAATTGAATAACGGTACAATAAATTCGGCAGTACTCGGAATGAATTATGAAATGTATAAAAAAGGTTTCCAGCTTTCGTCCAGCCTGCCAACCATTTTTTTAATAAACATAATATGGCTCGGTTTAAAGGGTCTCTGCTCTAAAGACATTTCAGCTTCTTCGGGGGTTCTATCACTCTTTTTGTTATTGCAGACAACGCAGGCGCAAACAAGATTTTCCCACGAGTCCTGCCCGCCCTTGGCTCTAGGCACTATGTGATCTATCGTAAGGGGCAAATCGCCTCTGCCGCAATAACAGCATTTATATGAGTCTCTTCTAAGGATATTTTTACGCGTTAAGACTACTTTTTTATAAGGAAGGTTTATGTAAGTGCGTAATCTTATTATACTGGGACAGGGATATGTTCGGGAAACAGATTTAATAAATTTCCTTTTATCATCCAGTACTAATTCAGCTTTACCTAAGAAAATAAGAATAATAGCTTTTTTTATAGTACAGATGGTCAGCGGTTCGTAAGTCTGATTTAGAATTAAAACTTTAGCATTCAGCTTTCCGTTAAAATTTCTTGTCTGCTCGAAGACGACCTCCAGATAACTTAAAAAGTTTAGAATAACTTTCTTAA
>JAUZPC010000178.1 GCA_030706105.1 Bacteroidota bacterium
ACTCTCAACAATTTTGAGCGCCTGAATTGCCATTTCCGGATCAGACAAAGAAATTGGTTTAGCATACCATTTTACTTCAGTTTTAAATACTTTCGGTTTCTCTTTCTTATCTTTGGATATAGAAAAAACGAGTGAACCTTCATTTAGAGCAGATGAAATACCTGACAAAATAAAATTTTTACAAACGATGCCGTTATTCAACTCATCCAAAAGTAATTTACCACCACACTCAGTTATGTGATTATTTAGATAAAAAGATTTGCTAAGCGTTCCGTTAAATACTGTGTCTTCGTTATTAACAGCCACAACAAAAATATTATTAATAGTAGTATCCGCAACAGGCATTAGAAAGTCATAGGAATTATCATTAAAAGGCAGATTGCCGCTTAAATTAGCAAGTGCATACAAAGACTGACCATTACAGGAATCTTTTTTAGATTCCACAATTAAAGGGGCTAAAATGTTTTTACTTAAAAAAGAGGTCGTATGAATTTCAATTTCCTTCAGCTTTAACTCATCCGGCGTTTTAAGATCCCTGAAAACGGGTAATATTTTGAAGAAACCCGTATCAACAGAAAAAGAAATGGTACCTTCAGCAAATAGAAATGGTGAGTCCGTTTCTGCAAACGATTTAACTGCAAGGTCCTCCTCTTTGCTCTGCCTTACAACAAAATTGTCTTTTGCATCTGTAACTTCAAGCATAATCCTGAATGAGCTTTTGAAAACATTTTCGTTCTTCTCAAATATTAACTTATTATAAGGTATTTTATAGTTATAATTTAAGACCACCTGCTTATTTGCCGGAGACACAATTACTTCCGACATGACAGGAGATCTAAAGACAGGGGGCCTCATTTGTCCTAAAGAGGCTCCGCAAATCAGCAAAATTAAAAGTGCTATCTTTTTCATATTTTAATAAGTCTTTTTTCAAAATTATTTATTTACTAACAGATAAATTAAGATATAATTTTTCATTTTTCCAATGATTTAATTTTCCAGTTAACAGATGACCAGTACTCAGCAATTAACAGCGACATAAAGATAATTTACCCCCTATCGCTTCTTAAGTTATCAAAATAAGATTTGGTTATCTCCATTGTGGCGGGAAAGGATACTATAAACACTTTGTGTATCTGGAAAAATGCATTATTTACCAAGACAAGAATTAATTGAAATATTCAATAATTCTCTCTTCCATAGAAATATTCTTTCCATCTTCGTATTCATATCTTTTTATCCAATTCCCTTTTTTGTCGTATTCATAAGCATATTTCAGGAGACGGTCAATTGTTTTATCTGGATTATAATATGTTATTTCAATTTCATTTCCTGCTTTATCGTATTTATATTTTACTTTATTAAAGCCAAGGTCATAGTTATAAAACATTGCCTCGATTAATTCCCCGTTTTTATCATATCTGCTAACATGTCTTTTTGAAATTTGAGCATCGATATATGTTATATGTTTGACCTGGTAGCCATTTAAGTAACTGTACATATCCTTAACCCTTTGAGCAGCAATATTTTCAATTGATTCAACGATATTTCCCCTTAAATCATATTTAATATAAGCCATATAATCTAAATCTTTACGCATATTAAAATAATTACTTTTATAATGGTTCTGTTTTATATCATATTTATCTTGTCCTTTCTTATTACATATAAACCCGTCTGAACTATAGTCAGTTGATGCCACATATTGTTTTTTATCAACTAATTCTTTATCGTCAGAAGAGTTAGTAAAGTCAGACAAATTACATTCTTTGTCAAAATAGTAAATATAATACCCATAGACGTCTCCATTCGGTTCAAATATAGTGTAGCTGATTTTGTGGTCGATATACCCATAATGATCCTGATTGAAATTATATTCTGCCTTAGGCCGGCCGGCCGGATCATAGAACCTATAACCGGTTCTTCTATTATTTTTGTCATAATTATATATATACCTGCCTCTGCAACTGCTATCAGCAATATTTACCAATAATTCTGTTTTATAGCCCTTCATATTAAACAGAAGACTTGTTTCTTGCGTTTTGGGCGTAGTGCCTAAAATTCCAGATTTGTCATCGTTTCTATAAGTTATTTCTCTTATATTTTTGACTTTATCTTTTAGGCCCATCTTTAACCAATCATTATCTGGGGGGACTCTATTTGATTTGAACCCACATAAAAATAGAAGGCTAAACAATACTGGTAGTATATATTTCATTTTCAACTTATATAAGTACATTTATTGTTTTTAAATTAGACATAATACCTGAGAATGTCAACATAAGGCATGTGCATGTATCTTAATACAATATATGCACTTAACGACCTCACCCACTCTCCGTTTGTCTGCCCCTTTGGATGCTTGATCCAGCTGGCAAGGGGGATTTTTAAATACTTTTTATGCTGTCTCGGATTATCTATCCAGAATTATTTATTTTGCATAATTTTCGCATATCGACTTCCATATTGGAAATCAATAAATGTATTGGCGGCTTGTCATTTTGCTCCGAGAACGGAAAGAACTCTTAAGATTATTGTACAAAATTTAGTTCATGGATTTTAAATAGCCACGGTGCTTTAGCCCGTGGATAATAGAGTACCGATCCACACGGTTGGGCTTTAGCCACAGTATATTCTCTCTTACTTGTCATTTCGTAACCGATAACGAAGAGAAATCTGTTCTTTTGAACTGACAGATAATTGCCAGCAGAGCTATTACCCCCCCCAAAAAAAACGTCTTTAACCTTGGTGGGACATCCGATCCCGGATTCGCGTGATAAATATAAATTTCTTTTCCCATAATCGATCAATCGTTTGATATTCACTTTTTAACGAAGCCAAGTAATAAATTAAAGATGCAATGTAATTGTGCCACTAACGATTGATCTTCATTATGGGCTATAAATAGCCAACCGGTTGCGTGATTTTAGCTGTAGATTTGAGCTCCGAACCTTGATTTTATGCAGTAGGCATCGCAATGCCTACTGCATAACCTAATTCAGACATTTATTATTAAGTATCTTTTTAACTTAAGGCATTTAATTATTTTATACATTCTATATAATAATGGTCAACAAGGGAAGATGTAAAATAAAAATCTTCAACCGGGTTATGATCCTTTATACTTAATTTATCATAAATGTAAATCTCATCTGCTCCTTGAACTTTGCAATAAGGCATATTTTTATTCTCCACTTTAAATAAATCCAGAACATACTTCCCTTTGGGCTTTAGAACCTTATAATTTCTGGCATCGCAGGAATCAGCATCAACTATAGCAGAAAACACATACCACCTCGCATTATTTTCATCCCTGAATATTAAAAAGTGAAAACATTCAAAGCCAAGACTATTCTCTTCTTCGAAAGTCAATTGTTTTTGTATTTGTGAAAATGCTGTAGTGCAAAGCAGCAGCACTATTAATAAAACAGTTCTCATATTTTATCCAAGATATACTCTTTTTTCATCATTTATTTATGACAATTTATATAATAATGATCTATTAAAGAAGGTGAATAGTATAATTCAATTGAGTCTTTCTTATTATAAATTGACTCATAATCTTTAATATTTATTTTAGTTGTATCCAAATTTTTAGAACTTACCACTGTCGTACCAGTCTTAAGATAACATCTGAGATCTAAAAAAAGGATTTTATTAAAATTCACTTTTATTAAGTCCAAATTATATTTACATTTTTTAGTTAGCATTATGTACTTATTAAATTTTAGTGAATCGACAATTGCTTTTGTAGAGATAACATAATACTGTTTATTATTTTCATCATTAAAATATAATAAGTTAAAATTATCAAAATGGAGATTACATTCATCAGAATACTCTAACTGTTTTTTAATTTGTGCTAAAGTAATTGTATATAATAATAGCATTATGAACAATACACTCTTCATATTTTACCTATTTATTTTGAATGTTTCTTTATTAGTTTTTATCTCCCAGTATTTATCAACTGGATTATACTGTGCCTTAAATTGTACATTATCAGGAATTATTTCTTCAGTTTCATTATGTGCAACTCCCTGTCGTATATCTGCCCCACCACCTATATACACTTTATCATGCATAGAATTGCTGATCAAATACCAGTCACCAAATTTGCGGCTAAGGGATCAACACCAGCAACTCCCATAGGGACAGGCTACCTACCTCTGAGTCATAATAGTGAGCAACTGGCGTAAGCCACCCGATTCCAGAAAAATAACCGAATCCGCTTTCCCTGTTAGTTAAATATCTTTTTTGCAAAGCAACTCTGATTTTCTGTTATAAATTACTTTTTATAATTTAAAATGTCAAATACTATTTGTCTGAACCTTGATGTCTCCTCCGACTCCAGATGGTACATCCGTACCCGAATTTGCCAACTTTTGTAAGAAAAATAACTCATGAAACATTTTCCCAACTAAAGGATTTAGAATTCCATACCAACGTCGTATTTTGCTTTTCTAAACAAGGAAGTAAAAACAATTCTAATTTTACAACTACTTTTGAAAAGTTCCTCTCTGATTCTATTTTTCTTTTTTCTAAAAATGCGATCCACATTTGCTGCAAATCTGTGTCTTTTCTAAAATTAGCATTAAAAACGTATTTATAGTCATATAATTCAGTTCCACGATTCTTAAATGTGGCCGCTAATGCCTCCGCCAGTTCAATTGATTTGAATGAGTGATGGTAAGCAAGGAAAAGAATATCGTAATAGTCTTTCATTCTGCTTGAGGATAACCCAAGAGAAACAATAGCTTCAAACTTTTCGGCAATAGCCGATTCAAGAGAATAGACTTGCAATTTCGGCGATTCATAATCTAATAATACAGGAAATTCAACCTTATTTGGTCCATATACAATTTTGTCGCCAAAGCCAATATCAATTTGAAGATTACCTTTAACGGAGCCAAGCAAACATTGCATTGAGACACGGATACCTTCATATTCTGCGTCTTCTTTAATTCTTTCAATTTTTATTGTATCCTTTAGATACGACACACCGTCCTCATATTGAATACTTGCAATTTCTCTTATCATCATTTCAATCTCAGGCATATCATTGCTAATTTTTATCCCGAGGAAATCAATATCCCTGGTAGGCCTGCTTCTGGTAATATCATATGCAAGCAAAAGCAATGCGCCTTTTAGAACAAAATTGCCGGCATAATTTGATTGCGATAGTCTAAAGAGAAATCGTTCCTGAAAATATTGTCTGAGAACGAAATTAAACTCAACATGGTTTGTATGTGCAATCGAGAGTAACCTTTCCTTTACCGAAGCCGGAATATTTTTGAGTGGTTTATGTATTTTATTCATACGACCATAGCTTTAATATAAGGAAGCATCTTATTTTGTACACCACATTGTTGGGCACATTCAAGTAGTTTATTAATATTTCGCTTATTTTGAGCCAGATAATTCTTTAATGATTCGAGAACAATATCATCACCTGTCTTTTTTCGATAACGGAAAAGGTCAACAAGTGTTTTTTCTATTGAATAAATTTTAAAAGTTCCGCTTTTTGATTTTACTGTAGTTATTCCAGTTCCATAATATTTCATAGTAAAAAAATAAACTTTGATAGGAGGAAAAGTAAGTTTAAATTGATGTGTGTTACGTGGTAGTGCCACTGAAATTTCCGAAGGACTGAATGTTGTAAGTCCGTAATACTCACATGCTGACACCAAACATATTACAGAGTTTGAATTTGCAGTATAAATATCTGAAAAGCCGCTAAATTCATCCCAAGGGTAGTCAACAAGCTTATATAGCCCCGGCTTTATTCTTTCAATTACCCCATCTTTTCGTGCGGCAGCTATCTTACGAGTATGAATACCTGACAGTTTCAGATCCTTCATTCGTGCATAACCTTTATTCTTTACGAAAATTGTTCTTATTTCTTTAGCAATCATCATTTGGCTCTTTTTATACGCAAATATAACAATTTTGTATATAAAATGAACCATATATTTTAACGATTATTCATGTCACCGACATTAAATAGGAGACTGGGAAATTTTTATTTATGTCAGCGCAATACCCTGCTTCCATATTGGAAATCAATAAATGGATTGAGCTATTTATTAACCAAGAAATTTATGCGGGAAACTTTTGGAATATTTTCGGAAGCATTCAGATATATGATTGTTTTTGAATGTGTTAGTTTTCCATCATTTAAGGAAAATAAAAGAAACATTGGCTGCTTTTATTGTATTATTGCCGTTATTTATGTTTATTTATTCCAAAATAATTATATTTATAACTATGATGAAATCATTTTTATTTACATGCGGCGA
>JAUZPC010000179.1 GCA_030706105.1 Bacteroidota bacterium
GGTTTATGAAGAATTTATGCCGCGCGCTGAAGCAGGAAAAATATTCAGCCTGCACCGCCTGCCTGAAGAAACGGGGGATATTCTAAGGGTTATAAAAATTGGTAATTATGATCAGTGTTTATGCAGCGGTGTGCATGTAAAGAACACTTCAGAAATCGGTGAGTTTAAAATAGTTTCTACATCTTTTGAAAATGAGATATTAAGGATACGATTCAAAATAATGGATGCAAACTGATATTGCAGAAAATTGGCTGGTCTCTGTAGGTTGTAACAAGAGGACTCTCCCTAAATCCTCGCCATACGGCAGGCATGCCCTCCCTTTGGAAGGGAGGGCCTATGAAGGGTGTTATAATAATCAAAAACTGTTTTGGAATCCTTAGCTCTAAGTCAGTTGGATAATTGAATAATTAGAAATAAACGCCTAAACCGATTCTTATGTTTGAGTAATCCGCAAACCAGCTTCGGGTAGTCTCATTATTCCGAGAATGGTAACCATAATTGTCAAAATTATTAGATTTGACTTCTGCCCATTTCCTGCCTCCGTTTATTTGAGACTCGGCAAAAAGCATAATATTTTTGGCCAGCTCTGTTTCAATCCCAATTAAAGCAGACAACCCTAATGAGTAACGGGAGTCCTTAATTATATTTGAGTAACTGTTTGTGCCGTTATTATAAGATACATCAGTATGTTGCTTGTTGTACTGATAGGTTATAAATGCACCTCCGCCGGCATACATTCTGGCATATTCCGTAGATAAAAAATATACATATATCTGAGGTGTCAGGGTAATGCTTAGTGCTCTGTTTATATTCCCGCGATCATCTGTGGAATACTCTCCGGAAGATTCGCCGGAGAAATCACCGTAATGGGCTCCGAGATCTAAGTTCACTCTGTAATTCAATATACCTTTCGACGGAAATTTATATGAAACTGCATACCCGTTTATAAGATAAAAATGCAATTCGTGCCGGCTGCCGATTGGAACATCCTGTGCATAAATAAAACTGCAGGCCAGACACAAAACCAGACAGGATAAAAATGTATTTTTCATTTAATTCTCAATATTATTTGTTAAAATATTATGATATGGATAACGTATATCCGTGCATTAAAAATATATGCCTAGGCCAATTCTTATTGCTGAATAATCTACAAACCAGCCGTGCTGGGAAGTGCTACTCCAACCCGGAGAGTTGTCATCAGATACATAGTCATTCTTCCACGAATACCAGGACCTGCCTCCATTCAGTTGCGATTCAGCAAAAGCCGTTACATTTTTTGTTAGCTTAACTTCAATTCCCAATAAAGCCGATAGTCCAAAAGAATATGAACTGTTTTTATAATTATTTATGAAATAACTTGAGTCTGTGTAATCACGGCGATTATCGTTATTGTTTTGTTTCGAATAACTGTAATTGATAAAAACGCCGCCGCCCGCATATATACTTGCATATTCAGTAGTTAAAATATATAAATAAGCCTGTGGTGTTAAAGTTACCGAAATGCTTTTTGTGTTGTCCGATCCTGTTCTGATATAGTTTTCTTGGGTGGTCTCTCCAGTTGAATAACTATAATTTGCCCCAAAATCCAGGTTGATGCGATAATTTAAAGTGCCTTTAGTTGGGAATTTGTAGGAGACGGCATAGCCGTTCACAAAATAAAACTGAAGAGCGCTGTGGTTACGGATCAAGTCATCCTGCGCAAATGCCTGACTGAAAATTAAACACAGAAACAGACAGGGGATAATAATATGTTTCATTAAAGCCTCTATATTATTGGTTAAAAAACTTGTACACTAAAATATTGTGTAAACGACACAACCTATTAATAAATAGAAAATTATAAAATAAATTAGATTAATTGCAAATTATTGTCAAGGCTTTTAGTAAATATGTAAATTATTTATTTTGAACATAGTATTATATGTTATGCAAAGAAGGGACCGTAATAAATTGAATAATGAGGTAAACAAAAAGATAGTAGCGTTCAACAAAATGCTTACCCTTCCATATCTATTTTGAAGGATAAGCATTTGTTCTTAGATTATATAATGTCCATCATTGCCCTATGGCTTTCTCAAGTTTTGCTTTTGAGATATTGAAGTCAGCTATGGATTTGATATAATTTGTGTTTGCCTGCAGAAGAGATGTTTCCGCATCAAGTAAATCTGAATTTAATGCGAGCCCTTCCTTAAATTTATCGGCGGTTAAGCGATAATTTTCCTCTGCCTGTTCTACGCTGCTTTGAGCAGCAATAATTTTATCTTTGTTTTGTAACATTGTTAAGTAATTTTGTGTTACTTCAAGCGTAATAAGGTCACGGGTAGATTTTAATTGATCCTTTGTCTGTTCTAATTGTGCTGAAGCTTCTCCAGTCTGATGACTTGCAGTTCCCCAGTTCCAAATATCCCAGGATAAATTTACTCCGACATCCCAAGTATCTTTGAATTTATTCTGCTGAGGAAAAATCCTTTGGTTAGGGTTTGAATAATTATAATTACCTACAAGAAATACCTGTGGGTACCAGCCTGATTTGGCAACAGTTATAGCACTTTCGCCGGCTTTTATTCTTAAATCAACAGCTTTAAGCTCAGGGCGGGTTTTTTCGGCCGCATCTGTATAATAATCAATTTCTTTAATATCAATGGTTTCTTTGCTTACGGTCTGGTCTATTTTCGGTTTTATGGTAAGGGGCAACTGTATAATATTATTTAAATTCAGTTCTGCCATCCGGATGTTATTTACTGCATCCATCTGCCTTATTTGTGCATCGGAGAGCTGAACCTGAACTTTAAGCAAATCATTTTTGGTAGCCATTCCCTGCTTGAATAAGTTTTGGATATCTTGAATGTGTGACTGTATTTGCAAAACATTCTTATCAATGGCTTCCTTTATTTTTATGACTTTGAATAATGTCCAATAAGCAGTTTTAATATTTAATACCAATTCTATTTGATCTTTAGACAGATCTTGTATGGAGGCCTGGTAATTATATTCTGATAAATCGCTGTTCCCTGAAAGTCTGAAGCCTGTAAAAAGAGGCTGCTGCAAAGTAAGTTTAAGGGAATAAGAATCTACAATATTAGGTGAAATTGAAACTTTGTAATTAGGTGGAATAGTGATAGCAAAAGGATCAATTGAACTTAAACGCGTATAACCGGCATTAAATTTTAAGGAGGGGAGTCTTTGGGAGTTTGCCTCTTTCAATTTATACTCTGCAAATAAAACTTTTTGTTTTGAAGAGTGGAGATTTGTGTTCTTTTCTAATCCAATCTTAATACATTCATCAAGAGATAATTCCTTCTCCTGAGCTGCTAATCCTGAAAGAGCAAGAACTGTAAGTGTCAGTACCAAATATAATCTTTTTAATATCATCATAACTCCAAGATACTTAAAATAAACAATGGAAACTATTTTAGTTTTTTCAGTACCCAAAATTAAAATTAATATTCCTATATGTCAAGTGTGTAAATCATAATATAATGCAATGTTTGTTTATTTAAAAGAAAAAGTGAACAAGTTTTGGGTGGAAAACCTCTATTGTCAGACAATTTTTATTATAGTAAAAATTGTTATTTTATTTCCAAGTAATTAAATTAACTTTTGTTAGGAGACATTATGAACAGTTTAAAATTCATGTTGCTGGTCTTGATAATTGCAATTAGCGGAAGTAATTACTCTCAACAGGATAGCACAAAAAAATATGGCTGGCTGCCGGGGGCGGTTGTTGGTTTTAATATCAGTCAGATAGCACTTAGCAATTGGACTCAAGGGGGAGACAACTCAATTTCATGGTCGTTTTTAGGAACAGGTTCCATAGACTATATCAGTGATGACTGGAACTTTAAGAACAGCCTAAAAATAAATTATGGTAAAACAAAATTGGGGAGTGCGGATTTTAGAACAAGCGAAAACGAATTTTTCTTTCAGACGGTTTTATCAAAATATATTGGCTGGGCGTTAGATCCCTTTATTAGTAATACTGTAAAGACAGCAATATCTGCAGGCTACGATTATAAAACCACACCAATAACAAAGATTGCCGATTTTTGGGATCCGGGCTACTTGACACAGAGTTTAGGCTTTATTTATAATAAGAGCGAGGCAATTTCAACAAGGCTGGGTATTGCGTTTCAGGAGACTTTTACAAATAAATTTCAAAACTATTCAGCCGATAAAAACGGGAATTTGAAGAAATTCAGATTTGATACAGGTATAGAGTCTGTAACTGAAGGCCATTTTAATATTTATACAAACATGATGTTAAAAAGCAGTTTAAGACTCTTTAGCAGATTTGAAAGCATGGATGTCTGGGACGTAAGGTGGGATAATGTAATCGTCTCAAAGATTAACGATTTATTTAATGTAAGCTTGGCCTGGCTTGTTGTATATGAAAAGCAACAGTCTCCAAAGACACAACTAAAAGAAGGTCTGCAGTTGGGTGTAGCTTACGTTTTATATTAAAAAAACGGGCTGCGGATTTTATCGGCAGCCCGGCATACTATTTATTAAGGGAAGCAAAAAATCAGTTTAATCTTTTGCGGGATGCATATAATGACTTGTCCTCTGCTAACTGGAAGTGAGCTGTCAGATCCTGCAAATTTAATGTTAATCTGTTTAAATCTTCCGCAGCTTTTGCAATTTGAGAAATACCAGCGGAAGATTGTTGTGTAACGCTGCTGATATTTTCAAGATTTCGGCTTATAAGTTCGGCTGCTGAAGATTGTTCCTCACTGGCTGAAGCTACTTGTACAATTATATCACTTACTTTTTCAGTACTTTCTGCAATATCTTTAAGGGCAACATCAACCTCACCGGTTAGCTTCATACCGTTGGCAACGGCATCATTAGCCTCAGCCATTGCATCGTTTGTGTCCTTTACTTCATGCTGGATGCTCATAATATTTTCTGCAATTTCTTTTGTTGCTTTTGTTGTACGTTCAGCAAGCTTTCTTACTTCATCAGCTACAACAGCAAATCCGCGTCCCTGATCACCTGCTCTGGCGGCTTCAATAGCTGCATTAAGAGCGAGAAGATTTGTCTGGTCAGCAATATCGTCAATTACCTGTGTAATTACTCCGATTTGTTCAGTTCTTTTGGTAAGATCGCTTAACCTTGAAGCGGTATGCTGTGTAATGGCAACAATTCGATCCATTCCTGCAATGGTTTCTTTAACTTTTTGAGTACCTTTTAAAGCAAAGTCGGCAGTCTTTTTAGAATTTTCAGAGGCAATGCTTGCGTTTTTTGTACTATCCAGGATTGTTTTGGTAACTTCGTCAACTGAACTTGCAATTTCAGTAGTTTGCTGACTTTGTTCCTGAGCGCCTGCGGCCATTTCTTCTACACTTGAAGATATTTGGTTGGCAGCACTTGCTGTTGCCTGAATAGCTTCTGTAACTTTGATCATTGTATTGTTCAAATCTCTAATCATTATATTTATTTCCGTTCCAACTGTAAACAAGTCACTGGATTCTTCAATGGAGATTTCTTTGGTCAAATCACCTTTGGCTACATGGCTTATTATAGACTGAATTGGAGAAGTCTGTTTTTTAAGATATTCACGTTGATGCTTTTCTACATCCCTCATATCGGTAAATGTACAAAATACAGCAACAAGTTCCCTTTTTGCGTTATAAATAGGCCCTGTTTGAATAAGAGCGTGGAACTTTTCTTCTGAGTAATCAGCTAATGTAACTTCTGTAGGCTGTGTAATAAAGTCCCCATTTAAGGCTTTTACGGTAATACCGTCTTGGCGAAATACATCTTTTACGCCTAATTTGTTAATTATATCTTTTGGATGTTTGTTGTATTTCATAATTTTACAGGCAGCTTCGTTGATGGCTATAATCGTCTTGTTTTTATCTGCGATATAAAATGTATAGCTTACGCCATCCTGAAAGCTTCTAAATTTAGCAACTTCATCCTGCAAAAGTTCATCTAATTTCATAACATTTTTAGACAGTATCTCAAGCTCATCTTGTCCGTCCGTATAACTATTTAATCCTTTGCCACTCCCTTCTTTATTAGCTATTTTTTCATTTATTTCGGATAATGGATTAATAAATATTGCCTGATTAGCAAAATACGCAATGGCTGCCACTGCAACTGCAATACCAGAGGCTGAAAGCATAGGGGAGTCTTTAAAAAACATTATAAGCAGAAAACTTGCTGCAAGAGTAACAATAAAAATAATGAGTGTCAGTTTCATATTAATTTTGGACATGGAGGGATCTTTCTATCAGTTAAGTTTTTCAAAAAAAAATTTAGTTAATTATCGAAAAAAAATAATAATA
>JAUZPC010000018.1 GCA_030706105.1 Bacteroidota bacterium
AATTTATTTTATCAAATGCATTTTTTACATTATCTTCAACAGATAGATCTTTAATCTCGATAAATGTTTCATTCGATTTGATTTCTAGTGACACATCAGTACGTGAGACGAAAAGATAGATTCTGTCAAACTTACCGTTTGCTAATACTTTTGTCGCTCCCTTGCCTAATTCACCTGAGGCACCAAAGATGAGCAAAATATTCATTTTACTTAATGTTAACGATAAACTTAGCAGTAACAGGTAAATGGTCACTATAACCGCCTAAATATTTTTTCCCTCCATAAGTTGGAAATGGGGAACCTTTATATTTACCCTCTTTCTCTAACTGATAGTCTTTTTTGAATATTTCAAACGAATTACAAACATATTTGATGTTACCGCTTAACAAGCCACCGGAAATTATAACTTGGTCTAAGAAATCCCAATGTGCTTTAAATAGATATGTGCCTTCTTTTTGTTCAAGAAATTTTGGATAATCAAGATTATATAGCGCATTAGTAGTATAATTTTTACAATCTAACGGTTGAGCACCTAAAATATATCTTATTGAAGTATCTGCCGGCTGATCATTAAAATCTCCTACAATAACTATTCTTGAATTCGGATTCTTCTGTAACAGATTGTCAACTTTGCTCCTAAGTACTTTGGCAGTTTCAATTCTTGAAATAATAGATTCGTCCTGTCCGCCTCTTCTTGATGGAAAATGATTTACAAAAACGTTTATTGTGTCAGCATAACGGGTCAGGAAACTTACATTAAGAATGGCACGGGTCTTATATCCACTTGAAAGTATTACAGTATCTGGTTCTGAAGATAATAACAGTAAATCTTTGCTGTTATAGATTAATCCACAGTCAATACCGCGGGCATCAGGAGACTCAAACTCAACAGATTTATATTTAAACTTGTCAAGTTTTTTTTCAATCATTTCGTCCAAAATTGCCTTATGCTCAACTTCAGCAAATCCCATAATGTCAGGACCTTTATTGTCATTCATATTATTTATTACCTGAGCAATATTCTGCAATTTCTGTAAATATCTTTCTTCAGTCCATTTATACATTCCTGTTGGAGTAAAATCACTATCGGCAGTAACCGGATCTTTTATCCAGTCATAAAAATTTTCAGTGTTCCAAAAAGCAACAAATAAAGTATCATTTTCTTTTTTCTGGCAAAAAGAGTTTATTGTTAAAAATATAAAGAGCAATAAAAATAATTTATAATTCATATATCTACCTTTACTATACATTTAATATTCTAATTGGTAATATCACAAATGGAATTCCCTGATGGTATAACCTTCTTTGCGTACTAAAAACTATTTGATTATGAAGTATTTTACTAAAGAATGTTTCATGCGGAAAAACTAATTGTCCTCCAAAGAAAACCGAATTCGGATATTTGCTGAAAATATTATTCGCTAAATCAATAATTCCATCTACAACCTCAGTATTTATTTCAGAGTAACTTTCCGCGTAGAAGCCATTTTGATTTAAAAACTTAACATATCTATCAACATCATCTTTAATTTTGTTTTCCAATTTAGTTACTTCATCTGTACCTTTAAATACACCGGCATCTACCGGTCCAACCTGAGCAAATACAAAGTTTTTAAAAGTTCCCGAAAAAGTTTTTACAACACTCAACAAAGTATGAACACCAAGTCCATTAAACCCATTTACTAAAATTACAGCAGTCTTACTGTCTTTATCGTACTCAGGAACTTTATTATCACTTTTTGGCTTGTCCCCCAACAGATATATGGAAGAAGTTAGAGCCGGCAAAATGGCATCATCAAGCTCTCTAATCATATTATATGTAGCATTATAGTGCTTTTTAACAGACAAAGCCACGCATACTAAGCTTCCTGTTAAAATAATTGTTATCCAGCCGCCTTCGTAAAACTTTATCATTACAACTGAAATCAGAATTAAAGTAGTAAGTGACAGGCCAATGCCATTAACTGATATTTTTCTCTTCCATCGCTTATCAGTCTTTCTGCATTGCCACCAATGTCTAACCATTCCTAATTGAGAAAGGAAAAAAGTCATGAACACATTTATACTGTATAATACAATCAGAAATTTTACCGAGCCATGTGACAAAACCATTAATATAAGCGCACTGCCGCCCATTAATAAAACACCATTTTGAGTTACTAAACGGTCACTCAAAATTGCAAATCTTGTAGGAAACCATCTATCCTGAGCCATGTTTGCCAGTACCCTGGGTCCGTCCAGGAAACCGGTTTGAGCAGCAACAAAAAGAATAATTGCTTCAGAAATCAGAATCGCATATAAAAATATTGAACCTGCTCCTTTATCCCAGTTCCTTACTATTCCTTCAAATAAAACAGCATTTAATGTCTTACCGGGAACATGCCTTACTTCATACAGAATATATGCAACTAAAATACCAATAACCATTATTGCCAGAGATGAAGCCATATATTTCATGGTTCTTTTAGCCGTGTGCACCTTAGGTTCTCTTAAAATCGGGATACCGTTACTTACTGCTTCAATACCCGTATATGTACCGGCACCCATGGTATATGCACGAACTATTAAAATTATCATAGCCCATAAGCCGAGCTGATTTTGAGTATTATGAATTTCTGTTACCGTTTTTACCGCTACATCACCAAAATTAAGTAAATGACTTATGAATGCATATCCGATGGCAAACACATGCAAAAGCACAAAAGCTATAAAAATTGGGACAAGGGGCACGACTGACTCTTTTACCCCTCGCAGATTTAAAATAATAAGTATCAATAATCCGAATATCGCAAAAGGCAGCTTGTATATATGTAAATACATAGGCACAAAACTAAATAATGCATCAGTACCACTGGCAATTGATAATGTAATCGTAAGCACATAGTCAATTAATAAAGCACACCCCGAAACCATACCTGTTTTGGGAGATAAAAGCTTGCTGGCAACTAAATAACCACCACCACCTGATGGAAATAATTCTATAATCTGAGAATAGCTGGTACTAATTACAATTACAGTTATTCCTGTAGCAAGGGCGACAAATAAGCTTAGGTAATGATGAGCTCCTAAGGTTAGGAATGCTTCCTCAGGCCCATATGCTGAAGAGGATAAACCATCTGCACCTAATCCTACCCATGCAAGGAAAGCAGTTAAAGATAATTTATGGAATACTGTCGGATCCGAAAGGCTGCGGGATCCGCCAATTAACACTTTTTTAATATTTTTAAAGAGGGAATCAGATGTCATATTTTATATATAATTTCAAAATTTTAATTATTCAAACCTATTAACTTACGTTATTAGAAAAGATTTTACAAGTAAATATTATTGATTTTCTTTACAAAGACAGAATTACTAAGCAAAAATCATAAATATATGATGATTTAGAGCTCAACATTCTATTTTAGCAGGTGTTCCAGAAGAATTTTTATGCCAATTGCACAGAGGATAACCCCTCCAACCAATTCACAGTTCAGATTGATTTTCTCTCCATAACGGTTTCCCAATGCTACCCCTAACATCGACATAAAAAAAGTAATGACTCCAATTATTAAAGAAGGTAAAAGACATGAAGTGCATAAGAATGGCATTGTAATACCCACAACTAATGCATCTATACTTGTAGCTACACCAAGAACTAATAGAAGATATAGATTAGCAAGTTCTTTATTCTCTTCTTCTTTTTTCTTAATAACTGATTCATAAATTATTTTTAATCCTAATGCCATTAAAAGGCTGAACGCCAGCCAGTGATCCCAATGCTCTACATAACTTTTTACGCTAAGACCTGCAAAATATCCAATTACCGGCATAATGCCCTGAAAGAGGCCAAATATAATTCCTAAAAGAAGAATTCTATTAAATTTTAGTGATTTGTTCCTTATTCCATCTGTTACAGAGACTGCAAATGCGTCAAATGATAAACTAAACCCAATTAGTACTATGCTGAATATGCTCATTTAATCGTTTCAAATATTTTTTATTTTTAATATTCAAAGATATTAAAAGCTGGTTTTTCATACAATATTTTTACAATTATTATTTTATAAGACAGTACTAATTTAGGATATTCGGGTATTACTATTAGCAAAGAAATAAAACCACATTTTGTTTATTTTAATAAACTGAATAAAAAATGTTATGAAGAATAATAAAAGAAATTATATAGAATTATTAGCCCCTGCAAAGGATTTAGAATGTGGAATAGCTGCTATAAATTATGGGGCTGATGCTGTATATATTGGCGGTCCCAAGTATGGTGCAAGAGCTGCAGTGGGTAATTCTTTTAAGGATATTGAACAATTAATAAAGTACGCACACAAATACTGGGCAAAAGTATATGTTACCCTTAACACCATTCTATATGATCACGAGCTAAATGATGCCGGTAATACTGCAAATGAGCTATATAATATTGGAGCAGATGCATTAATAATTCAGGATATGGCTTTCTTAGAAATGGGTTTGCCACCTATTCCCCTTTTTGCATCAACGCAGACAAATAATCTTTCAGTTGAAAAAATAAAATTTCTTCAAAATGTTGGGTTTCAAAGAGTAATACTTGCACGGGAATTAACCTTATCGCAAATTAAAGAAATTCACAATGCCACAGCCATTGACTTGGAATTTTTTGTCCATGGAGCTTTATGTGTAAGCTATAGCGGTCAGTGCTACTTTAGTCATGCCATTTCAAAAAGAAGTGCAAACAGAGGAGAATGCCTTCAGGCCTGCAGAATGATCTATTCCTTGGAAGATAGCAAGGGTAAAACTATTGTAAAAGATAAATATCTGCTTTCATTAAAGGATTTAAATCTTACAAATTCCCTCCCTGATTTAATTGATGCAGGTATTAGTTCTTTCAAAATTGAAGGCCGCCTTAAAGATATCAACTATGTAAAAAATGTTACTGCTTATTTCAGAAAGTCATTAGATGATATATTAAATTCTGACTCTTCATTAATTAAAGGCTCAAGCGGAAAAGTTTATTTCAACTTTGCTGCTGATATTAATAAAACATTTAATAGAGGGTTTACAGAATATTTTGTAAATACCTCAAAATTACAGCATAATAAAATTGCTGCAGTAAATTCTCCTAAGTCTGTTGGGGAATTATTAGGCAAAATAAACTTTATTGACAAGGATTATTTTACAATTAAGACTCCAAGTAGATTAAATACCGGAGATGGACTATGCTACTTTGACAATGAAGGAGTATTAAACGGCTTTAGCATAAATAAATTGGATGGTGACAGAATTTATTATAAACTTTGTAAATCACTATCAAAAGGAATGGATATTTATAGGAATCATGATAGTGAGCTTGTAAAAACGCTAAAAAATAACAAGACTAATAGAAAAATTGATATTTCTATTTCAATAATTGAAAGAGATAGTCAGTTATTATTTGCAGTAATTGATGAAGATAATTTAACAAGCTCATGCTCCTTGCCTTTAAAAGATTTTGACGTGTCAGAAAATATAGATTTATCCCACTTGCTCGAGCAGCAAATTAAGAAAACCGGAAATACAATTTTTAATGTGGTCTCTGTTTCCATTGAGATTTATTCAAATTATTTGATCCCAGTTTCAGTAATTAACAACTGCCGTCGTAATCTTTATGAAGCATCTGAAAATAACCGGAATATTCATTTTCAAAGGAAACTATTTAATATTTGCCCTAATACATTTCCTTTCCCTGAAAGCAAATTGAATTATAAATCAAATATTGCCAACAAACTCTCTAAACAGTTCTATCAAAGACACGAAGTACAAATTGTAGAAAATGGATTTGAATTGAGCAGTAATCATGAAGGAAAAGAAATAATGATTTGTAAATACTGCATAAAGGATGAACTTGATATTTGCCCCATAAAGAACAAAGCAAAATTAAAGACAACTTATACAGAACCATTATATATCAGAGATGCAAAAAGGAAGTATCAGCTTGTATTTGATTGTGCAAAATGCAATATGAAAATTATTTATTGATTTCTGCGTTATGTGTTAATAATTAAAATTGATATTTTAAGAACCATATTATTAGAATAAACCACTTAAGGCAATAGCTCCTGAAACAAGAATCAGTATGCCTGCAATTCTATTAACCCATTGCAGTCCTCCATTGTTAAGCCTTTTCCTGAAAATCATAGAAAAATTACTAAGAAGGAAAAACCATAAACAAGAGCCGACAAGCACGCCAATGACTAAAAATGAAGCTGAATAAACGCTGAGGCCGTGTCCAAGCCCAAGGGCAGCAAACACTGCAATGAAAGCAAATACCGTAGTAGGATTAGTTAAAGTAAGGAGCACGGTGGAAAGATAAGAGGCTAAAAAGCCAAGATTTTTATTATTAGCATTTTTTGTTTCCTTAGGCTTGGCAAAAAATGTTTTTATCCCTAAAAATAAAAGTAACCCTCCTCCAAGAAGACGAAGCCAAAGAATTTCTCTGGCAATCAAATCTGATATTATTGTTAATCCAAAAGCTGCAATGCAACTAAATAAAAGGTCTGCAGAGGCTCCGCCCAAACCAATAATAAACCCGCTCAAACGTCCCTCATTTAGAGTTTTACGAATACATAAAACGCCAATCGGTCCCACGGGTATCGCCATTGCGAATCCAATTATTAGTCCTTTAAGGAACATGGTAGTTATTATCATAGTCTCTTTAATTTATTTTCAGTTAATATTTAGACCTAAAATATAAAATATTTTGATAACATAAAAATCAGATTACACACATCTCATAATTTTATTTAACCGGAATAAGCTCAATTAAACTATTTGAGAATAATGGAATACAAAATTAATCATTGATTTATATAACACTAATTGTGATTTATAATCGTATTACGAGTTGTGACAAATTGCTTTTCTTGACACTTATCATATAATTATTTATTTTTGAGCAATGATATTAATCAAAATAAATATCGCTCTAAATCTCATAGCCCTTTCATGGAATTGGCCTCGCTGAGGCCACGCATATCTATGTCCTTTTAACAGGACACTTTCGTAATATATTTTCATAAAATGTTTAAATAAATTCTTTAAATGAGGTTTAGTATGTTTAAAAGAAAATTTTATATCCCTGATAATAAAATTCCTAAAAAATGGTATAATATTGCTTCTGATTTACCGGAAGCTCTTCCCGCTGTGTTACATCCGCTTACCCGAGTTCCAATTACTCCTGAAGATTTATCTCCTTTGTTTCCTATGGAGATAATAAAACAGGAAGTAAGCACAGAAAGATTCATAGATATTCCAGAACCGGTTTTGGATGTATATTCGCTTTCAAGACCAAGCCCATTAATCCGGGCATATAATTTAGAAAAAGCTCTGGATACGCCGGCAAAAATTTATTACAAATATGAAGGTGTAAATCCGGCCGGAAGTCATAAAGTAAATACTGCCGTGGCCCAGGCATTTTACAATAAGTCCGAAGGTATAAAACGTCTTACCACAGAGACTGGTGCGGGTCAATGGGGTTCGGCTTTGTCATTTGCAGGTGCATTATTCAATCTTGAAATTGATGTTTATATGGTTAGGGTCAGTTATAATCAGAAACCATACAGAAGAGCCTTGATAGAAAGCTACGGTGGAACAGTTACTGCAAGCCCAAGTTCCAGAACTGAAGCCGGCCGCAAAATACTTGCCGAGAATCCAAATAACTCAGGTAGTTTAGGAATTGCAATTAGTGAAGCTGTTGAAATGGCGGTACAGAGGGACGATACCAAGTATAGCCTGGGAAGTGTTTTAAATCATGTACTTCTTCATCAAACGATAATTGGGAACGAAGCTTTAATTCAATTTGATTTAGCAGACGATTACCCGGATATTGTAATTGCATGCGCAGGAGGAGGAAGTAACTTCGGGGGTTTTGCTTTTCCGTTTATTGGAGAAATGTTAAGAGGAGGAAAATCCGTAAAGTCCATAGCAGTTGAACCATTTGCCTGCCCTACATTAACTAAAGGTGTGTATGAATATGATTATGGAGATACAGCACATCTTACACCTTTAATGAAGATGTACACATTGGGTAATGGCTTTATCCCTTCTTCCATTCATGCGGGAGGATTACGTTATCACGGTATGTCCCCTATTATAAGCCTTTTGAAAAAACTAAATTTGATAGATGCAGTTTCTCAGAAACAGGTTGATTGTTTTGAAGCAGGAATTAAATTTGCCCGAACAGAAGGCATTTTACCTGCTCCTGAATCCACTCATGCAATCAAAACAGCAATTGATGAAGCACTTAAATGTAAAGAAGAAGGAATTAGCCGTACAATTGCATTTAATTTAAGCGGACACGGGCATTTTGATATGTCAGCTTATTCGGATTATTTAAATGGAAATATGAGTAACAATGACTGAATAGTATCTTTTGTTTTGTGTTCAGATAAATAAAGCTGCCTTTTTATGGGCAGCTTTATCATAGCTTGTCAGATAAAAGTTTATATTCTAAGCCGTTGATTTAATCAATTAACCATTTATCATTATTTTCTTAATATTCGCAACTGCCCAATAAGAAATATACTGAATTTCTAAACTTTATGATTTAATTTTCGTTATAGAATAAACCATTTTATTATTTGGGTTGTCTAACATTTGAATTAAAAAAAATTAAGAAATGAATATGAAAAAAAACAGTGTGAAAAATTTATTTATATTATTGATATTATTATTTAGTGCGAATTTCGCACAAACTTCCGATAGGATTAGTTTAAAGGGAACTGCAACTATTACGGGTATTATTAAAGACACTACTACTTCTGAACCAATAGAATATGCAACTGTAATGCTTCTTAAGGATTCTACTAAAAAAGTCCTTGGCGGTAATATTACAAGCTCAAATGGCAGCTTTATTTTGGAAGGGGTTCCGGTAGGAACATACAGATTAAAAATCACCTGTATTAATTATAAGGACACCTATTCTGATTTTATACATATAACTGAAAAAAAGGAAAAATTAGACATTGGTACGGTTTATTTAAGCACAACATCATTAAATCTTTCTGCAATTACTGTTACTGCACAAAAAGGAGCAATAGAATTTACGGCTGATAAAATGATTGTTAATGTTGAAAAAACTATGCCCCCTGCCGGCGGTTCAGCAATTGATGTTCTAAAAAATACCCCATCGGTCAATGTGGACATAGACGGGAATGTAAGTTTACGCGGTAATCAAAATATAAATATACAGATTGATGGCCGTCCTTCAGGTATTTCAGACGCAAAAATGCTTGAACAATTGCCTGCAGATATGATTGACAAAATCGAGATTGTAACAAATCCCTCCGCAAGGTATGATGCTGACGGTACTGCAGGTATTATCAACATAGTACTAAAGAAAAAAGAAGAATCAAATTTTAACGGCCTGGCGCAAATAAGTGCAGGAACAAGAGATAACTACGGCAGTTCGTTGAGTTTTAATTATAGAGAAAACGCTGTGAATGTATATGGCGGATATGACAACCGTTTTATGAATAGAGGCAGAAACGGTTATTATGAAAGGACAAGTGAACTTCCAACCAGCACTTACCTTCACAATGATATTCACAATAATATGCAAGGTCAGTCTCACAATTTGAAATTTGGAATTGATTATTACTTTAGTAAATATGATGTTATTTCCACATCGGTTCTTACCAATAAAGGTAAAAGAGACGAAGGCGACTATACTTCTTCTGTTTCCAAAGATTCATTAGGAAATCCTTTATATTCATATTTAAATAAAAATAGCGGTAATCGTGACGGCTTTGACTTGGATTATAATTTGAATTATAAAAGGACTTTTGATACTAAAGGCAAAGAACTTACAGCCGATTTTTACTTCACCCGTTCAACAGATAATGACAAAACATTCAGAACTTCGAACTCTGTAATTATTAGTCCTGATGAAAATACATCCGGTTATGAAAACAATAACCTTTTTTCACTTAAGTCTGATTATGTAAATCCAATTTCTGAAGACACTAAATTTGAAGCAGGTTATAAAGGCATATACAGGGAAAGAAATTCAGATTATAATCAATTTGATTTAGATTCATTGGGCGTTTTTTATAACAATACCCGTTTTTCTAACAGCTTTAATTATAAAGAAAATATCCATGCTGCTTATTCGATATTTACAAGTGCTTTTAATTTAGGAATTAAATATAAATATCAAATCGGTTTGAGATTGGAAAATGCAGCATCAAATTCATATCAAAAAGAAACTTCTCTTCATCATGATAAGAATTACTTTAGTGTATTCCCGACATTCAATTTATCAGCCGTTTTGAATAAAGGTAATGAATTGCGTGTAAGTTACAGCAGAAGAATTAACCGCCCCAATTTATGGCAGTTAAATCCATTTGTACGTAAAATTGATGATTACAATGTAAGAGTTGGTAATCCGGATTTGAATCCTGAGTATATTGATGCATATGAATTTACTCATAGTTTATTCTTAAACAAATTATCTTTTATAACAACTTTGTTTTACAGGCAGGTTAATGATAATATAAACGTTCATGTCAGTTATGACCCGGCTACTGATGTTCTTACACAATCTTTCAGTAATTATGCAAAACAGAAGTCATACGGCCTGGAATTTAACGTAATGAGTCAAATGTTCAAGTGGTGGAACCTTAACGGCAGCTTCAGCTACTACGGAACTAAATTTGAAGGCAATAATGTCGATCAAAGTGTTGCTAAAAGTGTTTGGTATGCACGCTTCAGTTCTCAGTGGATGTATTCTGGTTTTGCTTTGCAGCTTAATGGTTACTATTCCTCACCTCAGGCAGTTCCTCAGGGAAAAATGTTCGGAATGTTTATGACAGATTTGGGACTTAAAAAAACACTCTTAGATGGACAGCTTACTTTAGGTTTAAGAGTATCAGATCTATTCAATACTGCAAAATGGAAGGCTGAAATAAACGGAATCAATTTCTCTTCGTTAAATAATATGAAGATTAACAGTAGAATTGTTTCCCTTTCCATTACTTATAATATTAACAATTTTAAGATGAAGCAGGATAAGAAAGGCGAAGACGATAATAACGGCAGCGGGGATTATCAAGGATTATAATAGTAAGTCTGTAACTTTAACTTTAAAAGGGATGTGTAAAACATCCCTTTTTTTATATACTAAAATTAATTGATATTATATTTACTGAACCCAAATTATCAGTAAAAGGAACAAATGCATAATCAAGCTTTATTATTCCCCAATGCAGTCCAAAACCTGCTGAGAAATTTTTTCCTTCAAATCCTGTCTGATAACCAGATCTGATAGCAACCAAATTATCATATAAGACTTCAATTCCCAAATTTATATGTGAATTATCAGTTTCAAAATATTTAAGGAATTCAACGGCAGTTGTAAAATTAAGCTTTGTACTTGTTAGTCCAAATTCGTATTCCCCGCCAATTCTAAATTCACCCGGGAGTTTTGTTTTCTCTGTTCTTAGAACATTCATACCACCAATATTCCTAACAACACAAGACAAATTCAGTCCTTCCAGAGGAGTAATATAATTTAAGCCGAAATCCCCTGCCCATCCTGTTGCTTCATCAGAAAGCATACCTTCATATAGATACTTAACAGTGGCACCAAATGAAATATTCTGATATACATT
Source organism: Bacteroidota bacterium (assembly GCA_030706105.1). Taxonomy (GTDB): domain Bacteria; phylum Bacteroidota; class Ignavibacteria; order Ignavibacteriales; family Ignavibacteriaceae; genus JAUZPC01. Next base: position 11,619 of record JAUZPC010000018.1, read on the forward strand.
AAATCCGGTTGACAAGGAACCTGAGAAATAATGAGCATTAAAACTGGAAAGCGGATCAGCGGAAGCAATTGTTCTTACTTCAATATCATTAACACTTGTAACATTTAATCCAAGTGCAAATGGCAATCCAAAGATTTTTGTAGAAACTCCTAACGCTTCTGACCGTGTATCCTGTATCCATTGGTTATGCATAAAAGTTATCTCAGAATTATTATAAACTGCTAATCTGGCAGGATTATAATTCAAAGCTGAAATATCATTTGATACTGAATTTCCTGCATCGCCCATTGCAATATTTCTTGCACCAAATCCAAATTTAAGGAAAGAAAGTCCGGTAGAACCGGAATTTTGAGCAAAAGTTGAAATAAATAAAAATGAGACTAATAATAATGTTTTTTTCATTTTTCCTTCAAATTAGAATATTATATTTAAACCAATAATGTGTCTGCTTCCACTTGCATATTGTTCAATTTGATATGCATAATCGACACCGGCGTATAGCCCTGCAACTTTTGTATAATAAGAAAATCCTGCAGACGGTTTTACAGGATAATCTTTATTGCTCAAATTTATATTATCAATTCCTGCTCTGAGGAATAAACCTTCATATATATTATATTCGGTTCCGATTCTAAATATATTTGAGCTATAATTGCTAAATTCAATTTCTGCATCAGCTAATATTCCGATATTCTTATCACAATAACTCAGTGCAAATGTTTTTAATAATGGGAATTTATCCGTTGTAATACTTCCGTCTTGTCCATATATAGGGGAAGTATCCCATTTATATTTACTATTTAAGTCTTTAATTACAAAAGCAGCATTAAATTTTTCGGATATTTTATATAAAGCACCAATATCAAGTCCTACAGTTGAAGAATGAATATCTTCATACAATTTGTAATAATAAAATTTAACTGCAACTCCTATAGATAGTCTTTCAGAGAATCTATTAGCAAAGCTTAAGAAATATTGATTTTCAGAAGTTGATAACTCACCGGACTGGTTTCCTTCATTATCTCTTCCATCTATTTTTGAAACTCCTGAGTTAATAATGCCAAGACTTAAACCTGCTGATGACCTAATAGTACTGCCGTCTTTTGAATAAAAGCTAAATTTTTTTGTAAAATTAAGAAAATTCAGTGACCTGTCTAATGTTAAAAAAGAATATCCGGCTTGGAAATAATTGTTTTCCTGATAGGCGGAAACAGCAGGATTATAATAAGAGACTAAATTTCCAGTATTAACAGCAGACATTGCATTGCCCATTCCAATACCACGTGCACCAAAACCCATTCTGCTAAAAGCTGCCGGTCTCGTACTAATGTCGGACGTCTTTGGTTGTGAATATATCGACATTGACACTGCAAGAAAAACAAAATAAATTATTAAAATCTTTTTCAATTATAACCTCTTATTGAAGAACTATTATTTTACCGAAAATTGGGTCACTTGAATCAATCTCTATACTATAAAAATATACTCCGTTAGGTACAATAACATTTTTATCATCTGTACCATCCCAATAATCAATTACACCTTCATTTGCCTGATTAAACTGGTCAATAGCATTTATGACACTGCCTCTGGGGGCATTTTGAATAAGCGTTTTAACCGGCTCCATTGAAAAATTAAATATTCTTATAGTAACTGAGGCTTGTTTACCACCGGTTGTATATTTAAGCTTCAATTTGTCTGTTTTAGGAGAAAATGGATTAGGATAACAATAAGTATCATTTTTGCTCTTTACTTTTTGGGAAGCTGAATAAACTTTCCAGCCTTCACCATCCCAATTTTGATAACTTTGCGCCTGTATTAATCGGGCTAATCCATCAGTAGAGCCGAGATAAATATATTTGTTATGAATTGCCGCAGAATAAAAAATATTTGCAGTGAGTTTAATTTTTGTATTTGAGTCAATTATATTTGTGGCATTCTTCCAAACGTTGCCTAATTGTTGGCTGCTGTTCGGATCATTCCGGAAAGCCCCATTGTCAGATACAGCAATAACAGTATAAGGCTTGCTATTTCCGTCATCAAAGCCAAAATTATGAACTTTTTCTCCATCAAGAGTAGTCTGCCACGAAGAACCTTCGTTAGTTGAATAACTAACTCCATAAGACTCATTTTGTCCCTCAGCGCGCCAAGTGGCACTCCAAATAGTATTTGTATTTTTATTGAATCCCAGAGATACAACGAAATTTCCACTTATCGGATATAGCTGATTAGAGTGAGTATATTTTACCCAGCTTTTTCCATTATCAGTTGATTTGTTTATTCCACCGGCAGATCCTGCAATAATTGTTGAATCATTTAAAGCTAAAACAGAAAACAACCGATAATTTAAATTATTGTCAGAGCAGAACTTTCCTCCTACAGGCTGAATACAGAAATTTAGAGTATCTGTTTGTTTAATTGAATCCAACCTATCTGGCGGCAGAACAACTCTTTCCCACTTCATTTTAGGGTTCGCCAACAAACTATCCAAATTTACTTTTCGTAAACCTCCGGCAAATGAAGCTATCCAAATGGTGTTCGGTGTAAATGTAATATCATAAATAAGGTTCTGTACTGCAACTGTTACCGGCAGTGCTCTCAATTTATTTATACCATAAACAACAATTGTATCATTTTGATCATCCAAAGGCTGGTCAATTTTTATCCAATTAACCCCATTGTCAGTTGATATTCTAAGACCGCTTCCCTCTGGTAAATCTTCTCCATTTTTATTTACTGAATGGGCAGTTGAAGTTGCAATAGTACCCTTGTAATAAGCAATGGCAGAAATGCTTTCAGTTCCGAAATTGGAATCTCTAAAATAATTTTTCCAGGATTCACCGTTATTATATGAAACAGAAAGTCCTTTGCCTGTACCCAGCCAAACAGTATCGCCTATTGTAACAATATCGCTTATACTATTTCCTGCCGGTGTTTCATCAACTATTTGATTCCCTTTTGATAATGAATTATTATCATTAATTAAATAATAATTACTTGGTTTATATTGTGAATATAAGTTAATAAAAAGTGAAAAGCCTAAAAGAATTATAAATTTTATTTTCATTATTTTATTATAACATTATGAGAAATTATATTGCTAATTTTCTTTCCGCGATCTCTGGCCGCAAATTTAAATATATATGTCCCTTTCATATTAGTAGAATACACTGCAATAATCCTTGAATATATACTATCATTTGCCGTAACATCGCCGTGTTCTGCACTGCCATCATCAAATAAGTCTGTTACTGAACTGCTGGATGTTCCATCCGGTTTAGTTACATTAAAATACACCTCTTCAATATCATTTACTCCATTAGGATCAACTGCCTTAAGAGTAATTTTTATTGTTGAAGTATCACTAACCGTTAGAGAATCAGGTATAATATTAAGATCACTTATTGTAGGTGGCAGGTTTGCCTTTCCGTTATTAAAAACAAAATCCTGTATTGCGCATTTATTTGTACTATTATACTTGTCAACAACATAATATTCTATTTTATATTTTCCGTTTGGATAAGACTCACTTAATGGAAATTCTCCGCTAAAACTATAGGCGTTTGTACTACTTACTTTTAAATTAATTCCAGTGTTGTTCAATTGGTTACCGTCAGAAGAAAAGATATTGGCATACACTTCTTTAATATCAGTAACGCTACCTTTATTGCTAAATAAAATAGATATCGGGAGAATTGAATCTGCAGGTGTATAAGTAAAGCTATTGATTGAGGGTATTTCCTCAATTTTGTATGTTGTATTTTCCGGATTAATCACTCCATCAAAATCTTTCTTACAACCGAAAAAGAGTACTGTAACGCAAAATAGAAATAATATTTTTTTCATTTTATCATTATTGATTTTAAAATTGTGTTTTAAAAGGAACTATCATATATTAAATAATTAATAATAATAATTTGCCATGTTAATATATAATAAAAGGATTAGGAGTAAACGAAATAAATAGTACCACAAAACTAATATAACCGAGAATGGTTCTTCCCTTTCCTATTGGTTCTTCATCATTAATTGGAGGATGTTTTACTTTAATAACAAAAAATAAAATTAATGCCCATACTAGCCATCCTGTCCAGCCGAACGGCATAGGGTATAATGTTTCACTTATAAGCCCTAATACTCCGCAGATAAAAAGAGCGCAAAGAGAAATCGTTGCAATGATATAGTGTTTTTTATCACCAAACATTGTATAAGCAATATGACCACCATCAAGTTGTCCTACAGGAATCATATTCATTGCCGTAACAAAAAGTCCAAACCATCCGACACACAGATATGGATAATGATATATTTCCGTCATTGGCGGAATAAAAACATTACCATTACTGAATATGTTCTTAAAAAACGAAAACAAAAGAGTATTTCCAAATTCCAGATGTAAACCGCTTTTGCCGTAAGCTGGAGATAAATAATCAGGATGAATTGAAAGTAAATAGTTGATGCCAGGTAAATGAGTATACCCGTATAAAATAACTATAATACATGCAACAAATCCGGATAAGGGGCCGGCTATACCAATATCAAACATTGCTTTTTTTGTATATACCGGGGTTTTAGTTCTAATTACTGCCCCCATTGTACCAAAATTTAAAAAACCTGAAAGCGAAGGAAACGGAATAAAATATGGCAGAGTGGCATCAACTTTATGGAAGCGTGCAGCAAAATAATGACCGAACTCATGACAGCTAAGTATAAATAATATTGAGACAGAGTATGGTATTCCAACCGCAAGATCTCTAATTGCATAGTAAGCTTTGCCACCATTTATCCATTCTATACCCGAAAAAGTTGTTGTTATAAAAGTTATAACAAAAAGGCCAAGATGCAATAAATAATGCTGCTTGCTCTTTCCCGGCTTAATGTCAGTATTATAAATACTTTGATATGAATCCATTTTATAAGTCTAAATTAATTCCAATTGCTGAATATTTCTCTTTTTCATTATATAACTGACCATGAACGCTATAACCGGATACATATGAATAATAGATACTAAATCCTTTACCAGAAGGGCTACCGAACTTTATTCCTGTAGAAATATTGTTATTCCCAGTGTATTTTACTTCCCTTTTTTCAATTTTTAAATCGTATGCTGCAAAAGGAGAAAAAGGAAGTTTGCAATTTACATAATAATAATCAAAACCGGTTTGATAAATATATTTATTTATATTTGAAGGAAGCACATGGAATAAGTATGTAAACCCGGCATATAATCTTAGATCTTCATATTTAACATAAGGAATTATTTCGATAAATTCCCGGCTATAAACAATCGGGACTCTATTATTTCTCCAATTTAGAGCTAATGAGGAGTCATAATCTCCATCTACCTGATGGGTACTAATATGACTTAATCTGAACCTTATTCCTTTTTCCCAATTGCTGCGTATGGTTTTATAACCTAAATTAATTCCAAATAAGTAATCTATTGTCTCTACCGGAAATTTAAACTCCTTTGTGCTTCTAAGTCTTGTAAAAGTAAATATGTCAGCACCAAATGAAAATTCATCATTCTTGTTTTTATAATTAAAAACATCTTGAGAAGAGCCGGCATTTAATTGCAGATTGCTTTTATTTGTAAAAAAAACAAATCCCGACCTCGCTTCTAATACATTAGCGGTAAAAGGTTGAATGTTAAGATGACCTGGAAACCATTGAATACTATGGTATTTGCAATCTACTTCTTGCGGTAATAAGACACTTGTAACTGAAAATAATATTGATAATAATAATTTATACTTCATTATGACTAATCGTTTTTCTAAATAATATTTTTTTTATGTTTTGTTTAATTAATTTATGATATCCATATCTGAACTTTGAACTCATACTTAATACGGATAAATAGTTTAGCGGGAATGCAAACGAA
>JAUZPC010000180.1 GCA_030706105.1 Bacteroidota bacterium
ATAATAAAAAGCGCAATTGAAGAAGATGTAAAGACGGGGGACATTACAACAAAAGCCGCTATTCCTGAAAGTGTTTTATGCAAAGGCGAGTTTATAATAAAACAGGATGGTATTATTGCAGGTTTGGAAATTGCAAAAGAAGTCTTTAATTATATTGATAAAGAGCTTCAGTTTACTACTTTCTCAAAGGATGGCGAGCCAGTTAAGTATGGAAACATAGCTGCAATTGTAACCGGGAAAGCCGTTTCAGTTTTAACAGCTGAAAGAACGGCTCTAAATTTTATGCAGAGGATGAGCGGGATAGCAACTTTGGCTAATCAGTATCAGTCAATAATAAGCCATACAAAGGCAAAGATAATAGATACCAGAAAAACGGTCCCGGGGCTTAGAATCCTCGATAAAATGGCTGTAAAAATGGGGGGATGCGAAAATCATCGTATAGGCCTTTATGATATGTTCTTAATTAAAGATAATCATATTGCTGCGGCAGGATCAATTACTAATGCAATTAACAGGTGTAAAGAGTTCAACCATGTAAACAATACTTCTTTCAAAATCGAAGTTGAGACGGAAAACCTTGAGCAGGTAAAAGAAGCTCTTGAGTGTGGTGTAGATGTGATAATGCTTGATAATTTTGAAGTCCCTATAATGGCAGAAGCAGTAAAGATTATTGGGGATAAAAGTAAAATTGAAGCATCGGGCGGAATAAATCTGGAAACTGTAAAAGACATTGCCGAAACCGGAGTTGATTTTATCTCAGTTGGCGCATTAACTCATTCTGTAATTGCGTTGGATATTTCTTTAGAAATCACTATTTGACTTGTTAGGTGACGCGTTAATTTTTACTATTGCTGTAACAATTTTTAATCTTTAAAATGCTTTGATTGATAAACTTAAACAACTGACAAAAGATACTGCCATTTATGGAATAAGCACTATTTTGGGCAGATTTCTTAATTTTCTTTTAGTCCCTTTTTATACACATGTTTTTATCCCCGACCAATATGGCATAATATCAAATTATTATGCATTTATTGGGTTGATGAATATTATCTTCTTGTATGGAATGGACTCTGCATATCTAAAATATGCTTCGCAAAAAGAGATAGGCGATGAGAAAGATAACTTTTCTACGCCATTTCTATCAGTAGTATTTTCATCGGTTTTGTTTGCTTTGGCAATAGTCATTTTTAGAGAACCTCTGGTTACTTTTTTAGGTGCCCCAAGAGATTTTTCCTTTGTCTATTATACTGCGGCTATCCTAATTGTTGATTCACTTGCTGTTATCCCATTTGTAGCTTTAAGATTAGACAGAAAAGCCAAGAAGTTTTCTTTTATTAAAGTTTCTAACATCCTTCTTAACGTGGTGTTAAATCTCTTTTTTATTTTAAAATTGAAATGGGGAATTGAATCTGTTTTTGTTGCTAACATTGCAGCATCAGGCTTATCGTTGGTTTTGTTAATACCTTCTATTTGGAAAAAGCTTAAGTTTAAAATTCATAAAGATCTATATAAGCATTTAGTTAAGTTTGGTCTGCCTTATTTACCTGCGGGAATAGGTGCAATGATAGTTCAGGTTATTGACAGACCCATTTTGGCAAAACTTACTGATTTAAAAACTGTCGGTATTTATCAGGCGAATTACAAACTTGGCATTTTTATGATGCTTTTTGTGAACATGTTTCAGTTTGCATGGCAGCCGTTTTTTATGCAGAACGCAAAAGAAAAAGATGCTAAAGAATTATTTTCTAAAGTACTGACTTATTTTACTATTTCGGGTGGTTTAATCTTAATATCATTGTCATTGTTTATTGATAATCTGGTTAAGATACAAATTTTTGGCAGAGCAATAATTGCTCCGGCATATTGGGGAGGGTTAAATATTGTTCCGGTAGTGTTATTGGGTTATTTATTTAACGGCATCTATATTGTATTTACCGCGGGAATTTTTATAAAAGAAAAATCAAACTATGTACCTTTTATAATTGGTTTTGCAGCTTTGTTAAATATTGTGGTTAACTTTTTCGCTATACCTGTTTTTGGAATAATGGGTGCTGCCTTTGCTACTTTTATAAGCTATTTTGTAATGGCAGCCGGCTTTTATTTTGTAACTCAGAAATTTTACAGAATCGAATATGAATATAAAAAAATAATAAACATATTTGCTTCCATACTAATAATAGGCAGTGCATATTATTACAGTATCTATTTGAAAATTAATACTATTCCTGTTAAAGCAGGGCTGTTTCTGCTGTTCATAGGCTCTATTTATTTCTGTGTTTTGGATAAAAGAGAAACTTCATTTATTAAAAAGAAATTAAAAAGATTTTGATGGAAAATATTACTCTTAAAATTAAAAGAATTGATAATAACTTTAATGATATACCTTTACCGGACTATGCAACAGAAGGCAGTGCAGGAATGGATATCAGGGCTGCCGTTGATGACAGCATTGTGCTTAAAGCAAACAGTTTTGGTGCTATCCCAACAAACCTTTCGGTTGAAATCCCCGTAGGTTTTGAGATTCAGGTAAGAGCAAGAAGCGGGTTAGCTTTCAAACATGGTATTGGAGTGCTAAATGCTCCCGGGACTATTGATTCCGATTATCGCGGGGAAATAAAGATAATCCTTTTCAATTTTTCTACTGAAGATTTTGTTATTAAACGCGGCGAAAGAATTGCTCAGCTTATTCTTTCAAAGGTATATAAAGCACTTCCCGTTGAATCAGTTTTATTAAATGGTAGCAGCCGCGGTGAAGGCGGTTTCGGTTCAACAGGAAAAGCATAATATTAGAGATTAAAGATTTTAGAATATGTCAGATTTTATTCATTTACATAACCATACGCATTACAGCTTACAGGATGGTGCCTGCACGGTTCCCGGTCTAATTAAGGCAGCTCAGAAATATGATATGCCTGCCGTAGCCCTTACAGATCATGGTGTAATGTATGGTATTTCAGAATTCTATAAAAAAGCGACGGCTGCCGGAATTAAACCTATTATCGGCATCGAAGCTTATATTACAGAAGGGTCCCGTTTTTCTAAAGGGAAGTCAGAGGACACAGCAAACAGGAAACATCGATCATATTATCATATCGTTTTATTAGCTAAGAATCAAACCGGCTATAAAAATTTAATGAAATTGACTTCCCGCGGCTTTACCGAAGGCTTTTACTATAAACCGAGGATTGATCTTGAATTACTTAGACAGTACAGTGAAGGGCTTGTTTGTACTTCTGCTTGTGCCGGAGGAATTGTTGCTGCCCATTTAGTAAATAATGATATTGAAAAGGCAAGAGCCACAGCCATTACATACAAAGAACTTTTTGGAGATGACTTTTATCTTGAAATTCAAGACCACAATATGGAAGTGGAAAAGCCGGTACTGGAGTGGATGCCAAAACTTGCAAAAGAGTTAAACATAAAACTGGTTGCAACTAATGACTGTCACTATATTGAAAGGGAGCATGCTGTTGCCCATAACATCCTTCTGCTTCTTTCTGATAAAACAGGAAAAGACTATAGAGAGCTAAGATACGGAACAGATCAGATTTATTTTAAATCTGCCGACGAAATGAAAGCCCTCTTTAAAGATTATAAGGGAGCTATTGAAAATACTCTTGAGATAAATGAAAAGATTGAACTAAAGTTTGGTAAAAGTAAATATTTGTTCCCGCAATTCCCTATTCCTGCTGATTCACCTGCACAAGATTTGGACGGTTATCTAAGAATACTTGCTACTGAAGGACTCCATAAAAAGATTACGGATGTTACTCCTGACGTGAAGGAACGGTTCGAGTTTGAGCTTGAGACAATTAAAAACATGGGATATAGCGGCTATTTCCTGATTGTCCAGGACTTCATTAATGCCTCAAAAAGATTGGGTGTATCTGTTGGCCCTGGCCGAGGAAGTGCTGCCGGCAGTTTGGTTGCCTATGCTCTTAATATAACTCAGATAAATCCTTTGGATTATGATCTCCTTTTTGAAAGATTTTTAAATCCTTCAAGAAATTCCATGCCTGATATAGACATTGACTTTGCCGATGATGTAAGAGGTAAGGCAATTGATTATGTAAAAGAAAAATATGGGACAGAATGTGTCTGCCAGATTATTACTTTCAACACTCTTTCCACTAAAGCTGTTCTTAAAGATGTAGGCAGAGTGCTGGGCATCCCTATTCCCACTATTGATAAAATTAATAAATTCATACCAAGTGTTTTCGGTAAGGTATATTCAATAGAGCAGGCATTAAAAGAAGTTCCGGAGCTAAAGTGGGTAAATGAGTCAACCGATGAAAATATTCATAACCTTATAAAATATGCCAAAATATTAGAGGGCATGAACAGGAATTCATCAAAACATGCGGCAGGGGTTGTAATTACACCTGAAGACGTAAGTAATTTTGTCCCTCTGGCAACAGCAACTTCTTCAGATGAAGTTATTACTCAGTTTAATATGAAAGAAGTTGAAGGTGCCGGGCTTCTTAAAATGGACTTTCTGGGGCTGAGAACTCTCAGTATTATAAAAACCGCAGTAGAATTCATAAAGAAAAATCATGGAGTTGATCTTGACATTGAGGCGATTCCAATAGATGACGAAAAGACATATCAGCTATTTTCCAAAGGGCAGACCACCGGAGTGTTCCAGTTTGAAAGTTCCCCAATGCGGGAGTTCCTGAAGAAGCTTAATCCGACAAGCCTTAAAGATTTATCTGCTATGAATGCGCTTTACAGGCCTGGCCCAATGAAGTATATTGATACTTTTATTGACAGGAAATTCGGTAATCAGGAAGTTACTTATCTGCATCCATTGCTGGAGCCAATTCTAAAAGAGACATATGGAATTATAGTATATCAGGAGCAGGTTATTCAAATTGCCAACCGTCTTGCAGGTATGACCCTTGCTGAAGCTGATATATTAAGACGTGCTATGGGTAAAAAAGACCTTGTGGCTATGGCACAGCAGAGAACTTTATTTGTTGATCTTGCCGGTAAAAAAGAAATTCCTAAAAATATAGCGGGTGAAATTTTTGACTTAATCCAGGAGTTTGCCAACTATGGTTTTAATAAAAGCCATGCGGTGGCTTACAGTTTAGTTGCCTACCGTACTGCTTACCTTAAAGCACACTATACAGCAGAGTTTCTTGCCGCAAACTTAACGCACGAGTTTGGCAATAAAGCTAAAGTGGCAGATTTATTGAATGACTGCCGGAAGCTTAAAATTGATGTGCTCCCTCCTGATGTAAACCATCCTTCGGTTTCTTTTAATGTAGAGAGTGGCAAAATCAGGTTTGGAATGTCTGCTATAAAAAATGTTGGAATCAAAGCGGTTGAAGAAGTAATGAGAAGCAGAAAAGAATTAAACCGCGATTTTACAAGTATTTATGATTTTACTTCAAATGTGGATGTGCATGCCGTTAATAAAAGAGCTTTGGAGGGACTTGTGCTTGCGGGGGCGTTTGATTCCATAAATACGCATCGCTTTCAGCTTTTTTCTGCTATTGAGGATGCAATTGCTTATAAAAATAAAATTTCTGGCAAAAAAAGTTTGGGTGATAGTCTTTTTGGTGATGATCACGAAGATATGCAGCTTAAAGAGCCTGCTTTACCCAAATTGCCCCCGTGGAATGAGACAGAAAAACTTTCTCATGAACGCGATGTACTGGGATTCTATCTAACAGGGCATCCCCTCCGTAAATATGAGGTTGATTACAATTCATTTTCAAACGTAAGACTTGGCGAAGCTGAAGAACTTGAGAAGCTTGTTGAAACTGAAAACGCTGTTGTTAAACTTTGCGGTGTTATAGTTGATATAAAAACTAAGATTGATAAAGCCGGCAATAACATGGCATTCTTTAAAATTGAGGACTTCTCAGGGTCTTGTGAAAGTATGATGTTCTCAAAAATTTATGACAGGTGCGGAAGGTTTGTTAAGGAAGAAGCTTGTGTCTTTGTTACCGGTAAACCTGAAAGTAGCGGTGACGCAATTAAAATCAGAATTGAAGACATGATTCCAATGGAAGATATCCGGCAAAATTATATTGAGAGTATTGCTATTGATTTCTACAAGAATAAAGATGATATCTCTCTGCTTAAAAAGGTTAAACCGTTGCTGGAGGACTATAAAGGCAAAATTCCTGTATTTATTTTATTTTATGAAAATGGTTCAACGCCAATCTGTTACCAGCTTGAATATCGTGTAAATCTTTCTGATGTGTTCCTAAATAGACTAATTGCTCTCTTTGGTGAAGATAACATAACTTTCAAAGGAAAAAATATAACACGTAAATAAA
>JAUZPC010000181.1 GCA_030706105.1 Bacteroidota bacterium
AAATTATTTACCGATTCACTTCTGTATTCACTTGCGGTAACTCTATATCCCAATACTTTTAATTGAGGATTATTTGCCAGGGCTTCATTTATTAATGAATCTAATGATTGTGCCTCTGTGCAGCTAACAGAGAATAAAATAAGAATAAGAATTATATTTATTTTCATATGCCGATTTATATTTTTCATTTTAACTCTCCTTCATCCAATCTACCATTTTAGAAAGTTCGAGTTTACCTTTTTTCAAAGCCCGTTCCTTCATAATAGCAAATAGTATGGGTGTTACCACCAAAACATGCACGGCTGAAGTAAGTAAACCGCCAATCATAGGAGCTGTTAATGGCTTCATTACGTCTGAGCCTGTCCCAGTTGACCACATTACAGGAACCAGACCTATCATAGCAATAGTAACTGTCATTAGCTTTGGCCTCAATCTAAGTACGGATCCTTCCACAGTCGCTTCATAAATATCTTGTTTAGTTATTTCCCCTCTTTTACCATTATGAAAATCCCGAAGTCTTTTATCCAGGGCTTCGTGTAAATATATTACCATAATTACACCGGTTTCAACTGCTATTCCGTATAACGCAATAAAACCGACCCAGACAGCCACAGAGAAATTATAGCCTAAAATATATATCATATACATTCCGCCGATTAATGCAAATGGTACAGAAAGCATAACAACACCTGCTTCAACATAATTCTTTAATGTAAAGAAAAGGAGTATAAATATTATTAAAAATACTACAGGCATTATATATTCTATTGTTTGTTGAGCTCTGACTTTGCTCTCATATTGACCGCTCCACTGATATGAATAACCTGAAGGCAGTATAAGCTGCTCTGTTATTACTTTCTTTGCATCCGTCATAACGCTTCCCATATCCCTGCCGCGAGTATTCATGTAAACAATTGATCTTAACATTCCATTTTCACTGCTTATCATCGGAGGACCTGTTAGTACCTTTACATCAGCCAGTACTGATAATGGAAGATAAAATATTCCCGATTGCTGAACATCATTTAATGATGAGCTATAATTATCACCAGAGCTAATTCCAGATTGTGTAGAATTTGAAGAATTTCCTGTATTCATTGTAGCCATGGAGCTGCTTCCGGAATTTGAACTTCCTCCTACCGTACTGCCCATTCCTGATTTATTTGCCGTCAATGAAGTTGAAGCTGGTTGACCACCTGAAGTCACTGGAATCATTAAAGATTTTAATTCTTCAATATTGTCCCTATAGTCTTTTTCATATCTCATTCTAATTGGATACCGGGTTCTTCCTTCAACAACTATTCCCAGGTTCTGACCGCCAATTGCAGTCTCAATTATATCCTGGATATCTCCTATATTAACACCATATCTGGCTGCCATTTCTCTTTTAATTTGAATATCCATATAATATCCATTTTGTACACGTTCAGCAACAACATCGGCTGCTCCATTCACGGTCTTCAGTATATTTTCAGCCTGTATTGCATATTTTTCAAGAGTATCTAAATCCGGCCCGAATATTTTAAAGCCAATATCCGTTCGAACACCTGTGGCAAGCATATTTATTCTATTGATGATTGGCTGTGTCCACCCGTTTCTGACTCCGGGAATTTGCAACTTTTCATCAAGCTCATTAATAATATCCTTTTTTGTAACGCCCTTTCGCCATTGATCTTTTGGTTTTAACAATATGATAGTTTCAATCATACTTAAAGGAGCATTGTCAGTAGCGGTTTCAGCTCTTCCGGCCTTCCCTAAAACATGATGGACTTCAGGTACACTTTTAATGATTTTATCCTGTAATTGCAAAATCCTATTTACTTCTGAAATTGATACATTTGGCAATGTAACAGGCATATACAATATTGAGCCTTCATCCAAAGGGGGCATAAATTCACTGCCGGTATTTAGGACCATGGGAACAGCTATTAAAAGTGCTGCTAAATTTAACGCGATAGTTATTTTCCTGTGTCTTAAAACCCAATGGATAACTGGTTCGTATAAGCGGATAAAAAAATGATTTACGGGATTTTCAGTTTCTCTTCTGAATTTACCACGCATTAGCATAGTCATAAGTACAGGAATCAAAGTTATTACAACTATTGCAGAGCTTAACATTACTAATGTTTTAGTATAAGCCAATGGATGGAAATATTTTCCTTCCTGCCCGGTTAATAGAAAAACAGGTAAAAAAGAGACTAAAATAATTATTTCTGAAAAGAAAATAGCCCTCCCCACTTGTTTAGCTGACATAATAGAGATATCTCTATATTCTTTTGGGGTTAACTGCCCTTTTTCATCTAGCGCTCTTGCCAAATTGCGATATGCATTTTCAACCAAAACAATTGAGGAGTCAACAATTACCCCCACTGCAAGGATAATACCTCCTAAGCTCATTATGTTTGAAGATACCCCGAATATGTACATAAACATAAAAGCAAGTAATACGGAGATGGGCAGTTCAATTAAAATTCTGAGTATACTTCTAAAATGTAATAGAAATATTGCAACCATAATTGAAACGACAATAAATGCCTCAATTAAAGCTCGCTCCAATGTACCGATTGACTCCTTTATGAGTGTACTTCTATCATAAGAAGGAACAACTTCAACGCCTGGCGGCAATCCCGGTTTTATTTCTTCAATTTTATTCTTTATCCGTTCGATAACATTTTTGGCGTTTTCGCCATTTCTCATAACAACTATACCGCCGACAGTCTGGCCTTCACCATTCTTATCCAAAGAACCGCGCCTAATATCTCCGCCAATTTGAACTTTAGCTACATTCCCGATTAAAATCGGTACGCCGTTACTCCCTGCTTTGATTACAGTATTTTCAATATCACTTTTATTCTTAATATAGCCCTGTCCGCGAACAAAGTACTCAGCATCGCTTCTTTCGATTATTTTACCGCCTACTTCATTATTGCTTCTTTGTATGGCATTTGTTACTTCCGCAAGAGAAAGATTAAATGCCCGTAAAGACGTTGGATTTACGTCAACCTGATATTGCTTTACAAAGCCCCCTATGCTTGCAACTTCGGCAACACCTTCAACAGAGGATAATTTATATCGGACATACCAGTCCTGAACAGATCTTAAAGCACCAAGGTCATATCCTTTCCCTTCTAGAGTGTACCAGAAAATATGGCCTACTCCGGTTCCATCCGGTCCTAAGCCTGGTGTCACTCCCGAAGGTAATTGAGCCTGAATAGTATTAAGTCTTTCCAGAACTCGTGTCCTTGCAAAGTAAGGATCAACATTATCGTTAAAGATTACAAAGACAAAAGACATTCCGAACATTGACGAGGCTCTGACGGCTTTAACATTAGGCAGACCTTGCAAACCAGAAACGATAGGAAAAGTTACTTGGTTTTCAATAATTTCAGGAGAACGCCCCATCCATTCAGTAAATATAATGACCTGGTTTTCGGAAAGGTCGGGTATGGCATCAACCGGCAGATTTATGACGCAGTATATGCCGCCAACGGTTATAAAGAAATAGAATAGAAGTACAATAAATCGATTTTTTGCGCTCCAATCGATGATTTTTTCGATCATAAATATCCAGAATTAATTATTATTGTAAATAGAGTATTTAAAATAGGAAATTCTTTCCCGGTTCAGTGTGGGAATGAAGGATATTCTAGATCAGTAGATTTGAGACGAAGATATAAATTGGAATAGTGGACGAAGGCGGCGATTTATCTGAATAATAACCATTAACACTACTTAAGAGTATGTCGTTAGTTACATTCAAATCTAATACGGCAAAATGTGTATTGAAGTGAACAGTTGGATTGTCATTAACAAAATTATCAGTAATTTTTTTACTGATATATGTAATTGAACAGCATTTATTCGATGAAGAAATAACTGCACCATATTGCTTGTTATCATTCTTATGCTTTTTGCACATTGAACAACTTTTTTTCACTGTTTGTGACATTTTGCAATTATTTAACGAATATGAAATACCCGTTGTTGATATTACAAACAAAGAAATAAAAAACAATATGTATATTTTTCTTATCATTTTACAATAATAAATACAAATAATTTATTTTGCAAGGTATTGCAATTGGCCTTAATGTAAAACAGGGCGGATATTAGCAATTCCCATGAAAATAAAAGAGCCTGATAAATCAAGCTCTTTTATATTATTTAATTTTATTAGTACATCCCATGTTCATCATCAATTGGATCTTCTTTGCCCGGATTTATTGGAGGATTATATGCTCTATTATTTTCAGGAGTCTCAAATTTTAATGAACCTTCTCTCATATATTTATAAAGCATATCATTTTCAATTAGATAATAAAACTGCCTTTGAAACTCTTCCAAAGATATTCCGCATGTGGCTGCATATTTTGCCAATTCATGTGGATCTTCAAAATCAGCTTTATTTAATCTAAGCATATACCTTCTGGCAATATAAAATGATTCCGATTTCGGGTCTACCATTCTAACCCTGGTTTTATTAGTTTCGGGGTCCAGCATATCATTAAAATAAAGAGGGACAAAGTGGCCGTTCTGAATAGAAACCATGGCACCGCTTCCTCCATTTAGTATAAATTGAGCAGCCGAATATCCTAAATCTCTTGTATATTCCATATCATAAGGGATAGGATCTGCACAGCGTAATTCATATCCTATATTCTTTGCAACAATAGTTGTCTTTATATTAAAATCTCTAAGTCTTTCTTGAACTTTATATTTAAGAATTTCGCCAAAATTTATTTCTGCGATTCTGATATTATCGTGGGCATCACGTTCAATATTAACTAACGATTCCAATTCTTTAGCATCTAAATGCTCAACCAAACCTTCAGCAAGGATAGCTACACCGTCAGTTCTGCCATAGCTAAGACGCTTGATAATAGCTCCTACAAGAATATCTACTATATGCCGTAAGCCAAGTTTTTTTTCAGGAAATTCTTCTGGAATTAAAGTAAGAGTAGCACCGGTAGCTTTTCCAATACCAAGCGCTAAATGTCCGGCTTTTCTTCCCATGGTAACAACAAAATACCAGCGTGAAGTAGTTTGAGCATCAACCATCAGGTTCTTTACAACTTCAACTCCGATGTGCCTTGCAGTTTGGAAACCGAATGTGGGAATACCGTGCGGTAAGTCAAGATCGTTATCAATTGTTTTGGGTACATGAACAACTTTTATACGACCTGCTGCCATTTCATCTACTTTTAAAGCTGAAAAAGCGGTATCATCTCCACCTATTGTTATTAGTTTGTCTACATTTAACCTTAACAATGAAGTAACAGTATTCTCAAGAAATTTTTTATCTTTTGTCGGGTTGTTACGAGCAATACCAATATATGAACCACCTCTGAAATGAATTCTGGATACATTCTGAATGTTTAATGGCTTAACATGGGAAATATCGCCTTCCATTATCCATTTAAATCCGTCTTTAATTCCAATAACATCAACACCTTCCAATAACGCTCTAATTGTGGCTGCACCAATTACACTGTTTATGCCGGGCGCCGGTCCACCACCTACCAATATTGCTAATTTTTTAGGAGCAATTGACATCTAAATTCTCCTTTCTTAAGAGAAATTATTTTGCTAAAATTATTTTTATTGTTTCTTGTTTGTTTTCCTGACTGATGTTAATTAAATACACTCCGGAAGAGATATTGTATTTATTTAAATTAATAAACTCACTTTGTTCACCGGTAACCTTTGGTTCTTTATAAAAGCTAAGTATTTCCCTTCCGGTAATATCAAACATAGTTATTTTATATTTATTTATTTTATCAATATTGAAGACTAATTTGAATTGATTATTAAATGGATTGGGAAAACTTTTTAAATCAAAATTTACTTCTTTTTTTTTATTTAATTGCAGTTCACTTTCAACACCCGATACGGAATTTGGCGATTTTGATCTGTTGAGAATTATCATTGCTGCATCCGCACCAATAACTTTATTTGCTGCCAGATTTTCATTTGTAATTGATATTACCTTATGCCGCCCGGTGCTCAAAGGCAAGTCAGCAATTTTTTGCCATCTTCTGTTGTTTGATGTGGACTGATTGATACTTTTAATAATTTCTGTACCTGTAGAATCATATAGCTTATATATAGCAGAATCCGGCCGATTTGAACCGGTTATTACAAATGCATATATTTCATAAGTACCTGAGGCCGGGACGTTGAAATAATAATCTACTGAAGCAAGATTTCCTGGATTTGCATATAGGGACTGCCCCGAATATCCTAAAACAT
>JAUZPC010000182.1 GCA_030706105.1 Bacteroidota bacterium
GTTACCTCATTCTGCAGCGATACTTTACTTTTCTTAAAGATAGTTCTGTCGTTATCCATTTTTTTTTCAGCTTTAAAATAGTATTCTCCCTGTGCAACATTTGTAATTGTAAATTTACCATCAGCATCTGTGGTGGCTTTCCAATTAAAAACATCACCAATTTGAACTGTGGCGCCGGAAACTGGTTTTCCATCTGCCGTTATTTTGCCGGATACTTTAAATGTTCCTACCGGAGTGGTTGTAGAAACCGGATCGGATGAGCTGCTGTTGCATGATATAATTATAAAGCTTAATAGTATAGCCAATATTATTGTATATTTCATTGTAAAACCTGTTGGGAAATAGTTAAATATTGTGATGCAAGTACAATGCCACGAATGACCTTAAGAATTTGATTGAAAATAGGGCAATTTTAAAATTAATCGCAAAAAAAATCCAAAAAATGTATTATATTATCTAAAAACAAGGCACCGTAACA
This sequence comes from Bacteroidota bacterium, assembly GCA_030706105.1. Taxonomy (GTDB): domain Bacteria; phylum Bacteroidota; class Ignavibacteria; order Ignavibacteriales; family Ignavibacteriaceae; genus JAUZPC01. The sequence goes on from JAUZPC010000182.1 coordinate 479, forward strand.
CTTATAAAATACGTAAGTTTTTTTGATGTGTCCTTTTTTTGGATAAGTACATAGAATTGTTTCGGCAGGTATAAAGTAACAGTCCAATAAAGGAAGTTTACAATTACAAGTGAATAACTAAATAGCAGGGAGAATTAGTAGCTTTCCCTCTTTTATTAGCCCATAATGAAGATCAATCGTAAGGGAAAAATATACAATATATTTTTAGTATTTAAGAATTATTTCAAAGCAGTATAATCATAAACGATTGATCGATTATGGGGTAAAATTTAGTTATATAAGAGTATCAATAGAGTATTAAACTATCGGTAATGGGAACATTGCATGAACTGAAGTGCCTTCTCCTTCCTTGGATTCTATTTTTAATTGTCCCCTAACTAAATCTACACGTTCCTGCATACCAAGCAGACCAATGCTTTTTCCGGAAAGCGCATTTTGAATTGCCTTATATACATTAAACCCCCTGCCATTATCCGATATTCTTATGTTGAGCTGGTTATTATCTTCCCATAGATCAACAATTATTTCTGTTGCGCCGGCATGCTTAATAATATTATTTAAGGTTTCCTGGCTTATTCTAAAGCAAGTTATTTCTATTTCTTGGGGAAATCTTTTCTCTCTGATATCTGCATTTATAGATGCCTTAATATTTGCCCGTGTTGCCTGTTTGTCTATATACCACCTTAGAGCTGAAACCAAACCAAGATCATCCAGCATTGAAGGTCTTAAATCCAATGCTAAGTTTCTAACTTGCTTCAGAACAGTATCAACAAAATCAACGCTTTCAGAAACGTGAATGTTAATTTCCTTGCTATGGGGATATCTGAAGATAGTCTGCAAATTTATTTTAATGGCAGTAAGGATTTGTCCAATTTCATCATGCAGTTCTCGTGCTAAATTCCTTTTTTCTGCTTCACCTACTTCAATCAATTTCCCTGATAATAATTTTAATCGTTCTTGGTTCTCAATTCTTTCCTGATATAGTCTGTTTTTTTCTTCATCCGCTTCAAGCTGCTTTGTAATGTCTCTGAATGCAATAACAATACCTGAATAATCTTCTTTGCCAAGTTTAAAAGTTGATTTTTCAAGTGTAATGGGTATATTATCGTCATATCTATTTTTTAAAACAAGATGTCGTTTTGCATCCACATAATTTGAAATAGAGATATTTTGATTACTTAGAATGTTTATATCTCTATCCAATTTAAATATGTCCATCAAATTTTTTCCGAATACTTCAGAATGAGTATATCCCGTTAGCTTTTCAGCATTCGGATTAAGAAATTTAATTACTCCTTCTTTGTCTGCTGCAATGATGGCATCTCCAATGCTGGTTAAAATTGTGTTCAGCCATTTCTCATTTTCCTGAAGTTTCTTTTCCATATTGCTCTTATATAAAGCCATTTCAATTGTACTATGAAGGATCCTTTTTTCAAAGGGTTTAAGCAGGTATCCATATGGTCCCGTCCTTTTTGCTCTTTCAATTGTATCATCATCTGCATAGGCGGTGAGGTAAATAATCGGAATGTCAAATAGCTTTCTTATTTGTTCAGCGGCTTGTATTCCATCAATATTCCCCTTAATATGTATATCCATTAGTATTAAATCCGGAACTTCCTTATCTAAAATTGCATAGACTGCACGGGCGGAATCAGCAGTCCCTATAACATTATAGCGAAGAGATTTTAAGCTCGTGGCTAAGTCTAGCGCTACTACTCCTTCATCTTCAACAATCAATATTTTAGAATTATTATCCATTTTGCCATTCTTGTATAGATTAACGTAAATTATATACCATTAACTAATTTATAAAAATTTATTTTGATAATTGTTGATTAAAGATGGTTAAGCGCAAAATATTAAATGCCATTGCAGAAAAAGATAATTGAAATTAGTATAGCATTTTTCCATTATTAATTATTCAATGTGTAAAAAATACCTTTTAAGCAATTTAATTTTTAACTATTTTCTAAGCTGATAATTATTAATTTCCTTCAATTATTTTTTTATAAAACATGAAATATCTTTATACTATATTATTTGTAACTATTCTCTTCCTAAATAGTTATGCACAGACTTTACCCCCTAAAAGAGAGTTCAGAGCTGCTTGGGTAGCAACTGTTGAGAACTTGGACTGGCCTTCTACTCAGGGTGGTAATTCAGATGTACAAAAAGCCCAGCTTACGGCATTATTTGATGAGCTTCAAAAAGCTAATATAAATGTTGTTATCTTTCAGGTAAGAGCAGAATGCGATGCTTTTTATGCATCAAATTATGAACCTTGGTCAAAATACTTAACAGGAGTTCAAGGTACACCGCCATCTCCGCTTTATGACCCATTGCAGTTTGCCATTGAAGAAGCGCATAAAAGAGGGATGGAGCTTCATGCCTGGTTTAATCCCTATAGGGCCGTTAAAACTGTCGGCTCTTTCCCCATCGCCGGAAATCATGTTGCAACTTTGCACCCTGATTGGGTAATACAAATTTCGACTTTTAAATTTTTAAATCCCGGCTTGCCTGCAGTTAGGCAGTATGTTACGCGTGTTATTATGGATGTTGTCAGCCGATACGATATTGATGGCGTTCATATGGATGATTACTTTTACCCATATCCTTCAAATAACATTACAAACCAAGATACTGCTACTTTTAGACTATACTCACGTGGATTTACAAATGTTGACGATTGGCGCAGAGATAATGTGAATATCCTTATTAAAGCTCTAAGTGATTCGATCCATGCAGTAAAACCTTTTGCAAAATTAGGAATATCTCCTTTTGGTATCTGGAAAAGTGGAACTCCTTCGGGTATTTCAGGACTTTCTGCCTACGATGATATCTATTGTGATGCTATCGCCTGGCTTCAGCAGCAGAGTATTGATTATCTTACTCCACAGTTGTATTGGAAAATTACCGGTGCTCAGGATTATGATAAGTTGTCTAAATGGTGGGCTGATTCTGTTTATGCTCATAACCGTCATTTCTATCCGGGACAAGCATTATATCGTATGACAGGGTGGGGTGCAAGCGAACTTCCTAATCAAATTAGGATAGACAGAGCTAATCCTAAAACAGGTGGACAAGTTTTCTTTAGAGCCTATAATGTTATTGATAATATCCAGGGATTTACTGATACTCTTAAAAATAACCTTTATAGAAAACCCGCTCTGCTTCCCACTATGAACTGGAAAGACGTTACAAAGCCTGGTGCTCCGACAAATTTAAGCTTTGGCAGACTGCCTGGTAAAACAGTATCTGGACTAAGATGGAATGCCCCAAGTTCTGTTGGAAATGCTTCTATTCAATATGTTCTATACAATTTTTCTACTTCTAATATTCAGCCTTCAGATCTTTCTACTTCGGCAAATATTTATGCCATTACAAGTTCCAGAGAGGTTAACCCTGCACAGATTACCGGTAGCTATTTTGTCGTAACTGCACTAAGTAAAAATTATGTAGAAAGCGATATGAGCAGCATTGTTCAAATTACTGCTCCCCAAGTGCCTGTACAGGTTTCACCTGCTAACAATGTTATTAACCAGAGAGATACACTTACTCTAAAGTGGCAATATGCTGAAGGTGCCGGATCTTATACTTTGCAGGTTGCTACTGATTCCACTTTTGCTACAGGATTATTGTATAATAATACATTAGCTGATACTTCGGTAGTAATTACTAAAATGTTGGGACAGACCAAGTATTTCTGGAGAGTTAAAGCTACAAATATTGCTGGTGCAAGTGCATATTCACAAGTATTTAGTTTTGTTACAGGATTCCCTGTAATCCCCGTACTTGTATCGCCTGCCCATGCTTCTACTAATTTAGATTTAACAGTACAGGTTAAGTGGAAGAAAGAGCCGACTGCTTCTACATATAGGTTACAGATAGCAAAGAGCCAGACTTTTAACAACCTTACTATACTTGCTGATATAAATAATCTGACAGATACATCATACACTTTTAATACACTCATTCAGAATACTACATATTTCTGGAGAGTTGATGCATTAAATCAGTATGGAGCTTCAATGTGGCCGACTGCTTTTGGCTTTAAAACTAAACAGACAAGTGATGTTAAAGTTGAAGCAGCTATCCCAAGTAATATGGACTTAAGCCAAAATTACCCGAATCCTTTTAATCCTACTACTCAGATTAAATATTCAATTCCCAAAGCCGGACATGTTACAATGAAGTTGTATAATTTGTTAGGTGATTTATTACAGGTTATGGTTGATGGGTACAGGTCAGAGGGTACATATTCAATTACTTTTGACGGTTCAAATTTGCCCTCAGGAGTTTATATCTATTCTTTATCGGCAAACGGTAAAATATTAAATCATAAGATGACATTGGTTAAGTAATATAAAATTATTAAAATAATTTTATTCTTAAGGGCTTAATTTCCAGATTAAGCCCTTTTTTGTTGTTATTTATAAAATGATTCAATTATATGCTGCTTTCATACATTTTATAGTATGAGGGGCAATAAATAAATATTGACTTTCTTTATAATATTTAGTTAATTTTAAAATGATTATTAAAGGTAAGAAAAAAATGAATATACTTCCCATAACTGTTTATGGAGATAAAATACTTAGAAAAAAAGCTGTAAAAGTTAATAATGCAGATAACGAAGTTCTTATGTTAGTGAAAGATCTTTTTGAAACTATGCGGAATGCTAATGGCGTTGGTATAGCTGCAAACCAGGTAGGATCAAATAAATCTATTTTTGTAATTGATATTTCAATGGTTGAGGGATATGAGAAAATTAAACCAATTGCTTTTATAAATCCTAAAATAGTATATAGATCAAGTGAAACAGTAATAATGGAAGAGGGATGTCTCAGTATTCCGTTACTAAAGGCCGATGTAGAACGTCCTGAATTTATTAAGATTGTGTATAATGATACAAACTTGAAAGAACAAACACTGGAAGCAGACGACTTCTTGGCAAGAGTTATTCAGCATGAATATGACCATCTTAAAGGAATTCTTTTTACTGATAAAGTTGATGATGTTGTAAAAAAGCAGATCAAAGAAGAACTAATCAAGATCAAGAATAGAAATATTGATATAGATTATCCAATCACAAAACTAAAAGCAAAATAAAGTAAAAGGGGAATTGTTTGAATATAGTATTTTTAGGGTCACCTGATTTTTGCATCCCGATTTTAGAAAAGATATACAACAGCAGACATAAAATACTGGCTGTGGTAACACCTACTGACAAGATCAGGGCAAGAGGGCATCAGATACTTTATACACCTGTTAAGAACTTTGCACTTTCTAAAAGTATCCCTGTCTTACAGCCGGAAAGTTTAAAGGATACTTCTTTTATTGAGCAGCTAAAAAGTTACAATGCTGATTTGTTTGTTGTTGTTGCATTCAGGATATTACCCAAGGAGGTTTACAGCCTGCCTAAGCATGGTTCGTTTAACCTGCATGGCTCATTGCTGCCCAAATATAGAGGGGCTGCTCCTATCCAATGGGCAATCATCAATGGGGAAAAAGAAACTGGACTTACAACTTTTGCGCTGGCTGATAAAGTTGACACCGGCAATATGTATATGCAGGAAAAAATGCCAATTGAAACTGATGATGACTTCGGCTCACTGCATGACAAGCTTAGTTTGCTAGGAGCTGATATGGTTCTGAAAACAATTGAACTAATTGAAACAGGCAGTTTCAAACTACTAAAACAGGATGACTCTCTGGCTTCTCCCGCACCAAAAATATCTAAAGAAATGTGTCTGCTTGATTGGAA
>JAUZPC010000183.1 GCA_030706105.1 Bacteroidota bacterium
CGAATAGTACTCATTCCTATCCCTCTTTCAAAAAAATTCATATTTCGTGTAAAAACACCGTAAACAAGCTGCCATTCTCTGCCTATATGCATAGTATATCAGTAAAATCGTTTATTTAAAATATGGGAGGAATTCACTCGCTTTTTCTTGAATCGGTTTTACCGCCGTCTCTAATTTTTTGTTCTTTTTATTTTCTTTGCGGGCGGCCGTTTTCTTGTTTTTTTTGTTTGTTGCAAATATTTCTATATTATCTAAAATTACTTTAGCAGTATAGGCAAATATGGATATTCCAATGGCGCAGGAAATAGCAGCATATAAATTTACCTGATAAATTTTAGAGGCCGATAATGGTATAAAAGAAAGCAGATATCCAAGTATGGTAAATAATGGATATCCTGTCGGGTGTGCAATTCCCAATGTTAATTGTACAGTTGCAAGTTCACCTGAGTCTATTTCCAGCAATGATGGAGCTAAGGTGGTCAGATAGATAAGAAAGACTATTATGCCTAATATAAGATAAAAATATTTTTCTATGTACTTCATTTTGTTGTTACTGTTATTTCATTTAATAATTCGGAGTTGTATGACAGCATTTTATTTACTTCTTCATAAAAGCTGCTGCTGTCTATTCCAAGATACTTTTTTAATAATTCTGCCGTATGCGCGTCATTAGTATTAAGTTTACATTTTTTATTGTAAATGTTTTGGAAATACAAATTTATATACTTTAAAGATAAATAATTACTTGCTAAAATTTCAAATTTATTGGCGTTTTTTTTGTCCTTGGATAAAGCCCGTAAGATATTGTAATGAGAATATCCGGCTAAAGTTAAATACTTATTTTCTGAAAGCATTAAATATTGTGTGGAAAAATCTGTGTCTAATATTCCACCCTTGATATGTTTAAGGTCTAATTCAGCATTGTCTCCAGAGCCCGGTCTCTGCATTTTCAGCCTCATTTTGGAAATTTCTTCTTTGAGGTAGCTGCCGTCAAAATTACTTATCCTATTTGCTGCCGCCTCTTTAATATTGGTAAATATTGTCTTACTGCCGCATACAAATGAAATTTTGCATAAGGACTGAAATTCCCATACAACCGCACGGGTTTTAATATATTTAATATAATCATTATCAGCCCAGGCAAGCGGACTGTTTTTACCCTCCGGCCTTAACCGGCAGTCTATGGTGAATGGATATAATTCATTCTTTAGGGTTTTAAGCACTTCAGCAAAAAAAGCCTGACTCTTGTCATAAAAATCAGAACTACTTATAAATAGAAGGTCAAGGTCTGAAAAAAAAGTAATTTCTTTATTCCCCAACGTGCCTAATGCAGCTACAGTATAATTACTGCTGTTAACTCCATCCTTAAAGGTTAATATTGTCTTTTCAATCTTTTTACAAATACATAAATATAACAGTTGGCAGAACTTTTCCGGCTTTATCATTTTTAAAGAAAGCTGAACAGCCAAAACGAAAAGAATTTTTTTTGTACTTATGTTTTGGTAAACCAACTGGGCTGCGGGTTCAAATACTTTTTTTGTAAATAGAAAGTCACGTAAGTCTTTATCTTCCGCACACAAATCAATTGCCAGTTGAGAATAAGTACAGACGGTCAGTATTTTTTTAAAATAGTCTGTGTCTGAAAATCCTCTATACCAAATTGAAGGCAGCTTTGCATTTCTGATTAGTCTTGTAAAATTTGCTACTGTGATATCAGGGCGCGGCGAGGTTGTTAAATACTTAATAAAATGCGGCTTTATTGTCTGAAACGTATTCAGCATCTCTGTATCAAACTGCTTATTGCCAAGCAGTCCGATTCCTTTTTCCAGATATTCCAAATCTTTAATAATTTTTGCAGGGTGAATAAATTTTATTTTTTCAATCTGCTCATCGTAAGTATTGCTTTTGTTTTGTCCGGTAATACTGTTAAATATTTTTTTTACACTTTTCCTGCTATCGTCAACGGCTTTATAAAATTTGCTTATTGTAGGATAGCCCATAAAAAATGTTAATTTCTCCAGCGTTTCCCCTGTTTCGGGGATAGTATGTGTCTGCGTATCATTCATTAATTGCAGAAAGTGTTCAATTCTTCTATAGAAGATATAAGAGCTTTGTAAAATATCGGCCTCTTCTGAAGTTAATAATTTATGATTCTCAAGAAGAGTGATGGAGTCTAAGGTGTTCGTGCATCTTAGGTCTTTAGAATAGCCGCCGTTCAGAAGCTGCAAGGCCTGTACGGAGAATTCAATGTCTCTTATTCCACCCGATGAATTTTTAATATCTCTTTCGTTCTTATTATGTTTTTCAATAGCTGATTTCATTTTAGCTATCTGTTTTAACGGGCTTGAAGCCAAAGCACGCGGATATATGAAGGGCTGCAGATAGCCGGCAAATTTTTCGTACAGTTTGCTACTGCCGCACAGAAAATCCATCTTAATCAGCATCTGTCTTTCCCAGTCTTCACCTCTTGCTTCGTAATAATTCAGGTAATCATTCACATTACCGCAAAGACTACTGCTTCTGCCGTATGGCCTTAAGCGCAAGTCAATTCTATACAAAAAACCGTGCCCGGTGTTTGTGGCAGCAGACTCAATAAACAGATAAATTGTTTCCGTAAGAATCTTTTCAAAATCTATTTTCCCGGTCTTTGATGAAGTCTCATAGCAAACTATAATATCAACATCGGAGCTGTAATTTAGCTCTTTGCCGCCTAGCTTACCAAGTGAAATTACATTGTATTCTGCGTTTGTTTTTTTTATGTTATATTTTAACAGTATTTCTTTATGGCAAAGATTAAAGAGTTCAGCCAGTATGGTTTTGGCCAGAATTGAAAGTTGTGCCGCCGTCTCTTGTAGTGTCGATGCATTATTCTGGTCTCTCAGTGCAATTCTAAGCAATTCTCGCTTTTTTATAAGTCTTAAACTATTTACTTTAGCGGTAAAATCTTTGTGAAGATCTGCCGTCTTGCTAACCAGATCCTGAAACTCCTGTTCTTCCAGACGGCTGCTTAAAAAAGATGAGTTGCTTAGCAAATAAAGGGACCCCGGATTGCTAACGATTATGTCAGTTAAATAATTACTGTTTATTGAAATCTTAACCAGATAGAAGATATAAACGGGATATTTAACACATTCATTTATAAAAGCTACTGGACTGTAAGCTGAGTTTAGTAATCTTAAAAGGTTAGATTCAGAAAAAAAAGTAAAGTAATTATTACGTATTTCATTTTCCAGCAGGTTAATAAATGTAGTATATTCCTTTTGGCTAAGGAAACCGGCAATAATTTTGCTTACTTTTTGTGTAAAATCTTCACTTAATATTTTTACTCTTAGGCTCAAATCGGGTATTTATTTTAATTGTATATTACTAAAAATAGTTATACTTTGCTACTCAAATAAAAACAGGAAAGTATGAGATTAAATATAACTATAATTTTAATATCCATTTATTTCTTTGCCGGGTGCTGTGCAAATAACGCGGTAAAGGATAATGCTCCCGGAGCAAAACAGACAGTCAAAATACCCAATAATCAGCCCAAAATTGAACTGAACAGATCCATTGTTTTGGCAGAAGTCATAACTCCCTTAGTATCTGAAAGCGGTGTGAAATACTTGGAGTATAGAGTTATAAATGTATTTGATGACGGTGCCTATACAAGTTTAGCCGAGAAAAATACAGTATACAAAGCGGCAGTTAATTATGTGCTAAATAATAAAAATCAAATTGATGTAACTACTGAAATAAATAAAAAACTTATGGAATTATCAGCATTGAAGTCTCATGACAAAGTTAAACTTGCAGTTGAACTAAATGAAACTTCCGGTTGGCTGATTAACGAAAACTTAGGCAAAGAAAAGGAATAATCATATGAAAAAAAATCTAATATATGTGCTAATACTTATAGTGTTTGGAACCGGCTCTATTTTAACTTTAAATCTTACTTCCAATTCACACGAAAAGCTGAGAAAACTTGAGCCTGAAGAAAATGAAAACTATGCCAGCCCGGATAGGCCTGATGCCGCTGAAGACTGGTATTATTCCCAGCGCGCATATCCACTTGGTTATATCCCTGAAAACTGGCGCGAAAAAGCTATGCAGCATGTTAATCGCTTTAATAAAGCTGCAGGCGTATCTTCGCTCTCATGGACCGAGTTAGGCCCTGATAATATTGGCGGAAGAGTAAGAGCAATTGCAGTTCATCCTTCCGACCCGAATATAGTATATATTGGATCGGTTTCCGGAGGAGTCTGGAAAACCACAAATGGCGGGGGAAGCTGGGTACCTCTTAAAGACAAAATGGAAAATTTAGCTGTCTGCTCTATTGTCCTTGATCCTGTAGATCCTAAAATAATTTATGCCGGAACAGGAGAGGGCTTTGGTAATTCAGATTCAAGAAGGGGAGAAGGTATCTTTAAGTCAACTGATGCCGGAGCCTCATGGGTGCGCCTTACATCCACAGTGAACAGCAATTTTTACTATGTTAACAGAATGGTTTTTGATAACGTCTCTCATACATTATGGGTTGCAACAAAAAGAGGACTTTATAAATCAACAGACGGCAGCTCATTTACTAATGTACTTGGGAATACTGATACATATAATGCGATGGATGTAGATATTGCATATACTTCACCTGTTTCTATTTTTGTAACAGTCGGTCACCTTTCACAGTCAACCCTTTATCGCAGTACTGATGCTGGTGCAACCTTTGCAAGTAACTTTACTTTAACCGGTGCAGGCCGAATTGAAATGGCTGTTTCTAAATCAAATCCGAATATCTCGTATATCTCTATGATGAGCTCTTCTAAAAGGTCAATCCTATATATGGGATATACAACAGATAATGGAAATACCTGGAGTAAAATAAAAACTGCCGGACCATCTTATAACGGTGATTCCACTTATGTTGGCTTTCAGGGATGGTATGATAATATCCTTACAGTTGATCCTGCCGATGCAAACACACTATTCTGCGGCGGTATTGACGTATGGAAAACTTCTAACCATGGAACAAGCTGGAAGCAAATTTCAAATTGGTATCAGACAAGCGGATATCAATTTATCCATGCAGATAACCATGCAATTGCTTTTGCTCCTTCTAACCCTGATATTATTTATGTCGGTAATGATGGAGGAATATTCAAATCAACAGACAGAGGCTTGTCTTTTCATGATGCAAACAACGGGTTGGCAATTACTCAATTTTACTATGGGGCTGTAGCTCCAACAGGAACTAAATATTATGGCGGAACTCAGGATAACGGAACTCTTGCATCCAATGGTACAAAAACATGGTTTGATATATTAGGCGGAGACGGCGGCGCTACCGAGGTTGATTATAATCATCCTAATACTATTTATATGGAATATGTTTATCTGGCAATGTTCAAAACTACTGACGGAGGCAATACTTATAATAAAGTAATAAACGGAATCCCCTCCAATGGCGGATATTGGGATGGTACAAACGAACGCTGTGCTTTTATTGCCCCATTTATTATTGATCCAAACGATCCGAATATTCTGCTGGCAGGGACTTACAGATTATGGCGTACAACAGACGGAGCTGCCAATTGGACGAGTGCAAGTCCTGACTTAACTACGGGCGGAACCGGATCTTCCGGGCCTACTATTTCCACAATCGCAGTTGCCAACGGGGCATCTGAGGTTATATTTGTGGGATGCTCCAATGGTGTAATACAGAGGACTACCGACGCTGGTACTACATGGCAGAAAATTACTACAGGGCTGCCTACCGCTTACTGTTCAAGAATTGTAATCGATCCTAATAACACTGATAGGGTAATTGCAACATTCTCAGGTTTCCTTGACGGGCAAAAAGTTTTTGCTTCTACCAATGCCGGAGATACATGGACAAATATTAGCTCTAATTTACCTAATATCCCGGTTAATTGTGCCTTTATAAATCCTGCCGCTCAGGATAATATTGTTATTGGTACTGACCTCGGTATATTTGAGTCTGCTAATAATGGCGGAACCTGGACACAATCAAATAACGGATTGGCTAATGTTGCGGTTGTGGATTTAGATTTTAGAAGTTCTGACAAAAAATTATTTGCTGCTACACATGGACGCGGAATGTTTGTTACTTCTGTTTTAACTGGTATAAATGACGGCAAACTGTCTGAAATGAAGTATCAGTTAAACCAAAATTATCCGAACCCATTTAACCCTGAAACTCAGATTACATATACAC
>JAUZPC010000184.1 GCA_030706105.1 Bacteroidota bacterium
TATTTCTTTATTATAACTTCTTTTAAAAAACATTCAACAACCTTTTAACAGAGCAGTTTCCATAGTAAGGCCGGGACCAAAAGCAATAGCACAGATATAATCATCTTTATCAATTTTGCCATTCTGCATAATATGTTTCAGAACAAATAGGATAGAGGCGGAGGACATATTCCCATAATTTTTAAGCACAGTTCTTGAAGCCAGCATTTCATCTTCCGTTAAATTAAGCCCTTTTTTCAATGAGTCTAAAATGGCTCTTCCTCCCGGATGTAATGCCCAGTATTTAATATCTTCTTTTTTCAGCCCCCAGTCCTCAATCATTTTCATACAGGCAGGTACGGCAGATTCAAGAATTATTTTCGGCAGTTCGGAGGATAAAATCATTTCAAATCCGGAGTTTCCAATTTTCCAGCCCATGAACTCAGCTGAATTTTCAAATAGAATAGACTTAGCATCTACTATTTTTAATTTTGCATTTAACAGATTGTCTGATAACAGAGCCGCGGCACAGCCATCTGAAAAAATCATATTAGCGAGAATATTATCCCGGGTAGGTTCTGTCTGTAAATGCAGCGAACAAAGCTCTACGGAAACCATCAGGATATTTACCGTTTCATCATCGGAACTTAATGATTCCATTGCACTGTTAAGACCAATTAATGAGGCAGCACAGCCCATAAAACCGATATTTAATCTCTTAGCCGTTTTGGGAATCTTAAAATGTTCCATAATAAAATAGTCCAATCCAGGGGCAAAGAACCCCGTACAGCTAATTGTAACTATTTTAGATATTTCCGATGGCTTTATACTGTTGTTTGCAAAGATCTTTTCCACGGCTTCTATTACCAGTTTTTTAGACCACCGCTCATATTCAACCATTCTTTGTTTAGTACCCGGGACAATATAATTACCGTCCACGGAATAAAATTTTTCTTTTACCTCATCATTTCCATCAGGTATAACCAGATATCTACTCTCAATGTCGGACTGTGAAGAGGCCATATCAATTAGCCGTGCAGTAATGGGAGCAACAGCCATTCTCTTTTTAAGCTCTTCGGCAGCTTTTTTTTGCGATACTTTGTAAGGGGGTGACGCTGTTTGAATATCTACAATCATAGTCATAATCTCTTAAATTGTTTGAATAATAATAGTATAAATAAGTTAAAGAGCAAATAACACTAAGCATAACAGTAAAAGACTATACCTGCTGACAATACATAAGAACAAATGGCTCTCCACTTATTAATATTTGTACTCATATCCCCTTTTATACCTATTTCATTTTAAGTATTTTTGTTTATGAAAAAAGTTTTATTCCTTACATATTACTGGCCGCCTTCCGGCAAAGCTTCACTACATTGGCCGCTCAGCATTATACGCTATTTGCCGCAATTTGATATTGAGCCGGTTGTTCTTACAGTTGAAAATGAATCTTTTACGCAAAAAGATGAAAGTCTTCAGAAGCTGATAAGCCCTAACCTTAAGGTTTATAAGTCCAAAGCGTGGGAGCCGTTTGAAATTTACAAAGCATTCACCGGTAAAAAGAAGACGGAACAACTGGTTGCCTCAGAAACAATTTCTACAACAAACAAATCACTTACTCATAAAATATCAATATGGATAAGGATGAATTTGTTTATTCCCGATGCAAGGGTCGGCTGGTATTTTTCGGCAGTAAAAAAAGGGAAAGAGATATTATCAAAAGACAAGTTTGATGCCATCGTTTCAATAGGTCCGCCCCACAGCACGCACTTAATCAGCCGGAGGTTATCCAAGTTGTTTAACATTCCATTCATTCCGGTTTTTATTGACCCCTGGGTGGATATTGCATACTATAAGGAATTTAAAAGAAATCCGATTACTCTGGCAATTGATAATCATCTTGAAAAATCCATAATAAAGAAAGCCGCAGCAGTGGTTTTTGTTACCGAGTCAATGAAAAATGATTTTGTTTCAAAGTATCCATTCTGCAAGGACAAATCCGAAGTACTGTACTGGGGTTATAATGAAGAAAGTTTTTACGGGATGGGAAAAACAGAAAATCATAAAGACTTCAAACAGATTGTCCATTCTGGCAACATATTCGACTTTCAAAATCCAAAAGAATTTTGGAAACACGTAAAAGAAGAGATAGACAAAGGCAATTTATTAAAGATTAAATTTACGGGTACAGTAAGTCCCGGCATTGTTAACAGCATTAAAGAAAACGGTTTGGAGCCCTACACCGAATACACGGGATTTTTATCATACAGGGATATGCTTCAGACAGTAATTAATGCAGACTACCTTTTAGTGGGAGCTACGGAAAAGAGACACCTGCCCGGAAAGCTTTTTGAGTATTTAAGGAGCGGAAACCCCATTATTGCTTTTGGAGACGATAATCCTGAAGTAAGCTTAATAATTAAAAAATGTAATGCCGGGATGATGTTTAGCTACAATGAAAGCGGAAGAGAGTTTTTTGATAACATAAAAAACATAAATACGGACATCCAAAGAGTTAAGGAATTTGACAGGGTAAGTATTAGTGAGAAACTAAGTAAAATGATAAAGGAAATATGAATATAGGTGATCTCTCGGCATTGCTGACAGCTTTTTTCTGGTCAATAACCTCCCTGGCTTTTTCTTATGGTGTAACAAAAATAGGTTCCATGCAGGTAAACATAAACCGGTTATTATTTGCCTCGGTTTTCCTATTCTTCATTATTATTTTTTCCGGAATACCATATTGCCTGAGCTTTATGCAGATAATATATCTGATTATCAGCGGTATAATTGGTCTGGTTTTAGGCGATACATTTTTATTTAAGTCATATGAGAACATAGGTCCCCGGCTAAGCATGCTATTGATGGCGGCAACTCCGGCCATAAGCACACTGCTTGCCTTCCTTTTTTTAGGTGAAGGATTAAAATTTTGGGCGGTTGCAGGTATTTTGGTTACTGCATGCGGGCTTGGGTTGGTTTTATATCAAAGAGCCGAAACTCCGGCAGTAAAGTATAAAATTAACCGCGCCGGCATTATCTATGGACTGCTGGCTGCATTGGGGCAGGCGTTAGGTTTAATATTTGCCAAGTTCGCTTTTCAATTAGGAGACATCAGCGGTTTTACTGCTGCTTTTATCAGGATTTTCTTTTCAGCATTAATACTGCTGCCAATCGGACTTGCCACTAAAAAGTACTTTAACCCCATAAAAGTATTTTCGCAGGATAAGAAAGCGTTGTTATCTGTTTTGACAGGTACAATTTTCGGCCCCGTTCTTGGAATAACTTTCAGCCTGATTGCCATCCAAAACACTAAAGTGGGTATAGCCGCAACTCTTATGGCTACGTCCCCTATTATGATGCTTCCTATGGTCAGATATTTTTTTAAAGAACGCCTTACATGGCAGGCAATTCTGGGTGCTTTTATTGCGGTTGGCGGTGTAGCCATCTTATTTTTATAAATACAAAAAGATAAAGTTATGGATATAGAAAAAATTCGTTCTAATTATGAATACTTAAAAACAGGCCGTATTTATTTTAATCATGCTTCCACAGGTCCTCTTTCCAATCCTGTACTTGCAAAAATCAATAGCCGGCTTGAGCTTTCCAGCAAAGGAGAGATTGATGATTTCCTGAAATTCCTTGCAGTTCAGTCCAGCGCAAAGTCTTTACTTGGAGAATTGATTAATACACAGCCGGAGCGCATAGCTTTTACAGACAATACAACAAACGGAATAAACATACTTGCTCAGGCAGTTAAGTTTAAGCCGGGAGACCATATTTTGCTAAATGACATTGAGTTCCCTGCCAATGTTTATCCTTTCATGAATTTGCAGCAAAATGGTGTAATAATTGATTTTGTTAAATCTCATAATGGCTGTGTTACAGCTGATGATATTATTGAGAATATAAAACCTGAGACTAAGTTAGTCTCCATAAGCCAGGTGCAGTTTTTAACAGGATATAGAGTGGATCTTGAGAAAATAGGCAAGGTGTGCAGAGACAAAAATATTATTTTTTCAGTTGATGCCATTCAGGGCCTGGGCGCCGTAAGGCTTGATGTAGTAAAAGACAATATTGATTATATATCCGGCGGAACACAAAAGTGGATGATGGGATTGCAGGGCTGTGCATTTATTTATATTTCAGAAGCGCTGCAAAAAAAACTTGCCCCAAAGCTTCTTGGCTGGCTTTCAGTGGAAGATGCCTGGAACCTGCTTGATTACAAAATTGCCCCTAAGGAGACGGCAGAGTTCTTTCAGACAGGCACGGTCAACACTATAGGGATTTACGCAGTGGAAGCGTCTTTAAAACTTTTTAAGCAGTCCGGTTTTGATGAAGTTGAAGCAAGAGTAATTAATAATACCAAATATTTTAGAAGCAGGCTAAATGGAATAGGGATAAAAACCTTTGCCGATGGTCTATCCGAGAACGAACTTTCGGGAATAGTCAGTTTTAAGACTGACAGATCTGAAGAAATATTTAATCTGCTGGCAGAATATAAGATATCTGCTGCCGTCCGTGAAGGTATTGTGCGCTTTTCTCCTCATTATTATAATACGCAAGAGGAGATTGACAAAGTTGTAAATATTTTAGATACAAACAAATAGAGATTTTTTAAACAGGTGTTTATTATTACGGATTAAGTACTTGTGGATATGCTTTAAGTTTGTATATCTTTAGAATTATTTATTATATTTAAATAATATATCATATAAAAGTTTTAGGAGCTGTTATTTTTATGAAAAGTATGAATTTGAAAACTCTTTTGTTACTGATAGCCATATTGACAATCAGTTTTGCTGTTAACAATCCTGCGCAGGATAAAAAGCCGCGTCTTAGCCCAAAAGCCGGAGTATCGCAAATTGTAGGTACTACGGAAATAAAGATTTCTTATGGCCGCCCGGGTGTTAAAGGACGTAAAATCTGGGGTGATTTGGTACCTTACAACAAAGTCTGGCGCGCCGGAGCTGATGAAGCCACAAAATTTACGTTTGCAAATGATGTAAAAATTGAAGGGAAAAAGATTCCTGCTGGGTCTTACAGCTTTTTTGTGATTCCATCAAACGGAGAATGGATCTTGATATTCAATAAAGTAGCTGACCAGTGGGGCGCTTTTGAATATAATGAGAACCAGGATTTTATGAGATTTAAAGTTACACCACAAAAGAACGGCTATCAGGAATGGCTTTCATATTCATTCAGCGGGATGTCAACCGGAATGGCTTATATTGATTTGTCATGGGAAAATATAAAGATCAGTCTAAAAGTTGAAGCAAAATAAATCAGTCAACAGTAATCAGTAAGTAGTAATTAGTTATTAGTAATCAGTTAACAGATGGCCGGTTATTAGTAAATTCAGTAATGAGTGGATAACTGAGACAAAATGCAAATTATCGATCTTTTAACATAAGAGACTGCGTGAATATACATTTTTCCCCCTTTTTAAGGGGGACACAGGGGGATCAGGGCTTATCTAAATTAGACAGGGAGGTTAGAATGACCTCTCCCTCCCCTAAAATGGGAGGGATGAAGCTACATTGAATGCAATTACACAAAAATATTTAGTCCTATTAAATAGTTGTACCATATATCTATAACAATGTAACCCTACGTGTTTCAAGACAATTCGTAATTAACGGCTGGTTACTGTCAAACATTTCAATATAAAAATAAAATGCCGGTATAACATTTTCATATATACCGGCATAATTCAACTATCTACTATATAACTATTTTAGAAGTACCATTTTCTTAACAATGTTCATATCACCTGCTTTTAGCTGGTAGAAATAAACACCTGATGATACTTTATTGGCATTCCATTTTATATTGTAATTACCTGCTGCCTGCTGACCATTAACAAGCTCAGCTACCCGCTTTCCATTAGAGTCATAAATTGTTAACGTTACCTTGTTTTGCTCAGGGAGTGTATATGTAATCTGAGTTTCAGGGTTAAATGGGTTCGGATAATTTTGGTTTAACTGATACTTCATTTCAGACAGTTTACCGTCATTTATACCAGTTACAATGGAAGTAACAAACATTCCGCGTCCATGTGTAGCAGCAAATAGTTTTTTGTCAGAGCTTCTAAAATCTAAATCCACAACCGCAACATTAGCCAATCCGTTATTTGATTGTGCCCAGGTTCCGCCATTATTATCAGACTCAAATATACCGAGGTCAGTACCAATAACAATATTATCCTGAGCGGCAGGATTTATAAA
>JAUZPC010000185.1 GCA_030706105.1 Bacteroidota bacterium
ACTGAATAAAAATCATTTATTTCGGTAACAATTTTAAAATTATTACGCAAATAGAATTCCTTTGTTTTGCCATAGCTCTCTTTTCCGGAAGTTTCTGCAAGCAGCCATCTTCCGTTGCGAGTCTTAACAAAATCGTTGGCACTTTCTATTAATGCTTTCCCAATTCCTTTGCCATGCATATCAGGGTCAACTGCAATCCAGTAAAGGTCATAAACTCCGTCTGTTAACGGCCTTCTACCGGTGCAATGGTAACCAAGTACTTTATTGTTTTCCATAAAAACAAAAAAATGATAATCATCCTGCTTTGGGTCATCCAATGCAATGTTAAGCAGTTCAATAGCCACATCAACTTCTTCTTTATTGAAGAGCGGCTGTCTTGAAATTATACTTATAAGCTGTTCTCTGTCAGCAGGCTGCAAATTTCGTATCATACTTCTTTCGTTCTAATGCAAAACCCGAAATGGACATTAACAACTCGGCATAAGATAAACCTGCAGCAGATGCTGCACGTGCAAAACCCGAATCTGTTGAGATGTCGGGATTGGGATTAATTTCAATAACAAAGGGTACTCCTTCTTTATTTACCCGGATATCTACTCTTGCATAATCGCGGCAGTCTAATGCTCTGTATGCTTTAAGAGCAATATCTTCAACAACCGCTTTTAACCCGGCAGATAAATCAGCAGGACACTGTGGTACTGTATTTTTGTAATAAACACTTTCGGCCATCCATTTACCTTCATAGGTTACAATTTTAGGCAACCCTTCCGGCAGGCCATCAAACTTTATTTCAGAAACCGGCATTATTCTTCCACCAAGGACGGCAGCATTCAATTCGCGTCCCTCTATATATTCTTCTGCTATAACATTGGTCTTATATTCCGCAAATAAATACTCAATTTGTTTTTTCAGCTCGTCAGCATTATTTACAACTGAGTTTTCTGAGATCCCTATGCTTGCGTCTTCCGTTAATAACTTAAGAATAACCGGATAATTTAAATCTATCTTATTAATATCACTTACTTCGCCATATTTAAAAGTAAAAGAAGACGGTGTATTAATATTATAAGCTTTAAGAATCCTTTTAGCGCGTTCTTTGTTCAGGCAATTGCCCAAAGTAATCGGTCTATTGCCGGTATAGTCAAAATCTAACAGTTCATATAACCCGGCAATGCAAAACTCATAAGATGAAATGCCTTCAACAGCTTCAACAAAATTGAATATTACATCAGGGTTATATAATTTTAATCTTTTAATAAAATCTTGAATGTCATTAGTAACAGCTAAAGTATTAACCGTACTATAATAATTTTTTAATAATGCCGCAGCATTTTCAATTTCGGCAACAAGTGATGTTTCAGAGAGATCATTCATCTCAAGGTAATCATCTTTTTCTTTTCCGCTATAAGTATTATATACACTGCAGGGAGCGTTATAGCAAATCAATATGTTTTTTTCTTCAATCATAAAATATTATATCTCTTTGCTGCGGAAATTAAAACCAGGTTAAGCATTTCCTGATAAGAATAGCCTTTAGTCCTTGCTGCTTTTGGGTAACATGAATTTTCTTCAGGATTAGGTAAAATACCCGGCAGCGGATTAACTTCAATTATGTTCGGAACATTATTTTTGTCTAATCTTACATCAATCCTGCTCCAATCTTTGCACTTTAGGACTTTATAAGCAGAAAGAACTGTTTTTTTAATTTCATCTTCCAAAGTTTTGCTTATATCGGCAGGACACTCAAAAACATCTAATGGATTTTCTTTATTATCTAAAATCCATTTCGCTTCATAAGAATAAAGCGGAACGAAATCGTCAGGAAATTCTTCAAACTTTATTTCAACAATCGGAAGCACTTCTGCTTCATCATCATTCCCTAAAATGGCACAGGTAAACTCTCGGCCGGGTAAAAATTCTTCAACCAGCGCAGGTTGTTTGTATTCATTTAGTATGTTATCAACCTGAATAGTTAATTCTTCTTCATTTTTAACAAAAGAAGAAGAGAAAATACCTTTGCTGGACCCTTCCGAAACAGGTTTAACTATCAGCGGAAATCCAAAATTAATTTTTTCTATCTCTTCTTTACTATTAATGGTAATAAATCTGGAATTAGGTATGCCGTAATAAGACAAAATCTCCTTAGTTCTTGCTTTGTCTAAACAAATTGCAAGAGTAAGAGGGTCTGAACCGGTGTATGGAAGGCCTAACAGATCCAGCATAGCAGGAATCTGTGCTTCGCGGCTTATTCCATTAAACCCTTCGGCGATATTAAACACCAAATCCGGCTTTAAAGCTTTTAGTTTTTCAAATGAATTTACATCTGCTTCAACCAATTCTACATTGCTATATAAGGCTAAGGCATCTCTAACGGCATTTATCGTATCCCAGGAATCCCACTCAGCATATGTATCAATTGAAGCTTGGGGTTGATATTGACTTTCAGGTGAGTTTAGAGATAAGGATGCATTGAAAGTATCACTTTCCGGTTTTACGTTAAATGTTATTGCAACATTCATTCTTACATTCTGTAAAGAAGATAAAATAAAAAAATTCTCCTAATTTTTTTATTCAAATATAATTAATAAATTATTTAAATCAACTTTTTTTTGACTTAATTATTAATTTTTTTTTAATATTTTTTATTTAAAATGGCTTTTGTGTTAAAGATCAAAAAATAATACACTTTTGTGTTTCATTGTCGCAACATATACATCGTTTTTTGAGGTTACCTGAACTATTTTTTTGAAAAATTTTTAAAATATTGATAGATATTTCCGTTAAATTATTTTAAATCAGCATAAAAAGAATTTTAACGGGATTTTTTTTTCGTTAAATCATAGTCTAATCAAGAATAATTACTCTTAATTTCATTATTAGTAGTACGAAAATACATTTTGGTAATTTCTTTTAGATGAAAGGTAACTGAATTGTTAAAAATATCAGTTTGTCTCTTCTTAATCAGCACTTCGGGATGATATTACGATTGATTCTGGGTATTTATAACTTATTATCATTTGAATGGCAAACAAACTGAAACATTCCCTGTCTTTCATCTTTACAAACTTTCACCTTACACCCTTCAACTATACAACTTTTAACTTTATAAACTCATAACCTTTCAACTTTACAAACTTTATAACTTACCCGCTTATGCAATCAGCGCATAGCTTAAAGCCTGTGAGAATTTTTTACTTAAAGTCTTTTTTAATAAAATGTTTTCAGTTTTATTAAGAGTATTGTCATTTTCAACAATATTAAAAGCAATTTGTTTTGCAGCTATGATTATTGATTGGTCTTTTGAGATATCAGCATACTTTAGCTCGGGCATTCCGCTTTGCTGAGTCCCATAAATATTTCCCGGCCCTCTTAATTTTAAATCTATTTCTGCAAGTTTAAAACCATCTGTATATTTTATCATCGAATGAAGCCGGATATAAGAACGGAATCTCTCAAGTTGAAGTTGTGATAAAAATTCGGGATCCTTTAGCCTAAATTGCTTTGCAGCTATTTCATCTTTAGTAACAAGGATACAAAAGGCTTGTTCAGTTCCCCGCCCTACTCTGCCTCGTAATTGATGAAGCTGAGAAAGGCCAAAACGCTCTGCATTATTTATCATCATAATATTTGCATCAGGTATATCAATACCTACTTCAATAACTGTAGTAGCAATTAAAACATCATATTCTTTTTTCTTGAACAACTGCATCGTCTCATCTTTTTGTGTCCACTTCATCTTCCCATGCACTAAACCAACTCGTAAATCCTTAAAATATGTCTCAGACAATTGCGTATAATAATCCTGAGCAGCTTTTAACTCCAGCTTATCCGATTCCTCAACTAATGGGTAAACAATAAAGCTTTGCACTCCGCTTTTAGCTTTTTCGACAATGAATTCGTAAATTTTTTGCAGTTGGCTTTCACCACGCAGTAATGTTTTAATTGCTAATCTGTTTTTAGGCAGCTCATCTATTATTGAAAGGTCAAGATCTCCATAAACAGTCATTGATAAAGTTCTCGGAATAGGTGTGGCGCTCATTACCAAGATATCCGGAGTTATACCTTTTTGTCTAAGTCTGGCCCTTTGTTCAACTCCAAAGCGATGCTGTTCATCTATGATAATTAATCTAAGGTTATTAAGCTCAACGCCTTCTTCAAATAATGCATGGGTGCCGATAATAATATCAGCTTCCTTGGTTTCTATTTCCTGCAATGCTTTTTTTCTAACAGATTTTTTCTGTCCGCCAAGTAAAAGTGAAACCTTCACTTCACGCTCGGGGAAAACTTCCTTTAATTTTTTCATCATTGCGGAAATATTTTTTGCGTGCTGGTCGGCTAAAATTTCAGTTGGGGCCATCAGTACTGCCTGGTAACCGTTATCAACAGCAATAAGCATGGCAATTAGGGAAACAATAGTTTTTCCGCTCCCGACATCCCCCTGTAATAAACGATTCATCGGCATACCGCTTGCCATGTCCAATCTAATATCATGCAGTACATTAAGCTGCGCCTTCGTCAGCTCAAACGGCAAAGTCTTAAGAAACTCAGGGACCAGTTTACTTTTAACCTTGAGAGAAGCACCTGTCAATTTCTCTTTATAATTTCGTTTTCTGAGAGCAACAATCAGCTCGAAATAAAAAAGTTCTTCAAACTTAAAACGGTATTTAGCTTTTTCCAGCAGCTCTTTTGATTCAGGGAAGTGATAATTCTTAACTGCATCTTTAATATTTAACAGTGAATATTCTTTAATTAAATAATTTGGAAGTGTTTCTTCAAGAGCATACAGATATTTATCAACCGTGTATGATAAAATTTTTCTTATCCCCAGCTCTCCGATATTTCTTTCCTTAAGTTCCTTTGCCTGGCTATAAACAGGAATGATTTTCCCGGTATTTAAGAAAGTCTGTTCATCCTCTTCAGTGAACTTGTCATAGTCAGGATGTGTAAATGTAAGTCTATTGAACTTTGAAATGCTTGGCTTTCCTGAAATAGCAAAGACATCTCCTTCTTCAAAGTAGCCCTCAAAATACTTTACCCCCTGGAACCAAAGACATTCAAAGAATCCCCCCTGATCGCGGAAACTGACTTTTAAAAATTTCTTATACCCTGTATTAATGACATCTACATCCGAGACTGTGCCGATTATGGTAAGTTCACCGTCAAACCCGTTAGCCACATAGCCATATGCACGCGAAGATGTTAACAAAGTAGACCGGTCAAGATGTTTGTAAGGAAATCTGAAAAGAAGATCCCCTACAGTCTTAATGCCTATTTGGGCAAAAGCTTCAGCCCGTTTTGGCCCAACAGACTTAATATACATAACACTTGTATCTAATTCTTTTGAAAACATCTCTTTAGTAATTAGTAATCAGTAACTAGTAATTAGTGATTGCAGTTTGTAAAATTATTTTTATTAACAACTAATAATATAATTGATTAATTGTTAATTGAGAATGGACAATAGAAAATTTCAGGTTTGACTAACCTGCTTAAATTATTTAGTAGATTGTCTGAATTAAGATTTTTAAGATTTCACGATTAAAGGATTAAGACAAAGAATTAGGAAATTGGTAGAAGTTGGATAGGGACTTAAGTTTATGAACAATGAATACAATTATATCCCCTAATCCTCTGGCGCAGCCATCTGCGGTTCAAACCTCACATCCTATAAATCCTAATGCTGACTATTTTTTTTATATTCTTTATTATCCTGATGATTAACATTGTAGACTCTTTTGAATTCAAGACTTTTTGCTCCAAAATTTATCAATAAACCTGTTGGCAGATTGTAGGCCTGGCAATAGTTCATAGCCTGAGCCAGATGTACATCTTCCAATTTTGTTAGAGCTTTTAACTCCACCATTATTTTATCTTCTACAAAAAAGTCGACTCTGCGGGTGCCAATTTCAAACCCTTCATAAAAAATGGTCATTTCCAGCTCTCTTTGAAATAGCAAGTCTTGTTTACCCATTTCAATAGCTAAAGCTCTTTGGTAGATTACCTCTTGAAAGCCATTTCCTAAAGTAGAGTGCACTTTCATTGCACATCCTATTATTTTCCTTGTAACCTCTTCATATTTCATTTTTTGTCCTCAAAATACTAGAAATCCAAAGTTAGCAATTTCCTAATCCTAAAATCCTTTAATCCCATAAATCCTAATTCAGATAATTTAATCCTTAACT
>JAUZPC010000186.1 GCA_030706105.1 Bacteroidota bacterium
ATTT
The DNA here is from genome assembly GCA_030706105.1 of Bacteroidota bacterium. Taxonomy (GTDB): domain Bacteria; phylum Bacteroidota; class Ignavibacteria; order Ignavibacteriales; family Ignavibacteriaceae; genus JAUZPC01. The sequence continues at coordinate 5 of JAUZPC010000186.1, forward strand.
AAGCTTGCTGAAATCGTCAGTAACCTTTCTTATGTCATATTTCAAGTTACTTTCAGGCTGTCTATAACCTACAATTCTTCCTTCAACATTGATAAAGCAGTTGTTATCAACCATTTCTATTAATACGTCACATTTTGGCATGTGTGGCATGAGATAAGGTTCTATAAATGCGGTAAATTTTTCATCGGATTTGCACGGAACTGTTATTGTGGAAATTCTGCATCCGTCACAGGCTGTTGCTACAACGGATTTTTGTTCAAAATCAAGCCTGATATACTGCAATATTGGCCTCATATCATTCTTTGAAATAAACTTACCAGTTGCCTTGATTATTCTTTTTAGATCCTTGGATTCAATCATTGCTTTCATTTCTTCACCCTCTCTCTGTTAAATGGTTTGTGTTTTAGCCGGCATTCATGACACCGTTTTGGTTGTGGATAGCCTTTTTCTTCACATAACTGTAATTCCCCGGCTGTAATAACAAACGGCTGTCCGCAATCTTTACATATACTTGCACCTATCCTTTGCACTTATATCACCTCACTTTCTATTTGGAATGAATCGAATTGCCATTATTCCCAGTGAAACTTTTCATGCCAATGTTTTTCTTTTGGCAGTGGTTTAAATACCTTTAAACATTCCTCTTTATCCGATTTATCCCTAAGATGTGGCATTGGTTGTAATCCATGTTCGCAAAAAACAGTATCATCAACGTCATTCATTGCTAGATGTTCACAAAGACTACACTGAAATGCTTTCATAAAATCCGCCCTTTCGATTCGTAACCATATTGTTATGTTAATATTAGGGAAGGTCCGGCAGTTATCCGGAAGAACGTAGGGGGCCGCATCCTACTTCCTTCCCATGAAAGGCGGCAGTCCCTTATAAAAGCCGCCTGTATAAATAATAAGAATTCGTAACAGCCAGCTTTTTAAGGCTGACGCATAGGACATCACCTTCTTTCAGGTGGAATTAAGAATAATGTTGCCTTTCGGCTGGTCCGGGACTTTCGTTAGAGGCTCCCGGGAACCTCTTTATCTTTAGCCTACACGCATCGGTAAAACCGTGCCTACCTCTACCCGCCACCCCTCGGCTAAACGTTCCAATATTTACAAAACAGTCGTTGAGTATCTTTTGCAATAAGCCTCACACCTGCCGTCACAATTGATACTAATCATGCCGCAAGTGCAATTGTCGTCTTCTGTGCTATGTACACAATCACATGCACAGTAGATTACTTTACTTCCTCCGCCCATTAAAGTTACAATAAGGGCAGCACCAAATATTACAGCCAAGACAATAACTGCGATAATAATTGCAGTAGCAATAAACTCAAGCATCCTGTCCCATCCTTTCCTTTACCGCAAATACAACATCTTCTACGGTTTCAAAACTCTGCCCCACATCATACGGGACATCGATCCCGAATTCATCCTCTAAATCTACTTCAATGTTAATGATGTCCAGAGAGTCCAATCCAAGGTCTATAAGGTTTGTTGTCTCTGTTATTTCATCCTTGTTGCATCCTGCTACTTCGGAGATTATGCCTATGATCTTATCTAGTACACCCACGGCTATTTACTCCTTTCAAACTTTTATATTGATATGGTCAATAACTTTCTTCCGCTTCTCATGCATAGCCTTTGACCGCCTGTAACTTTTGGCTATATCCTTATGGGTTATTTTAAGTACATACACGCAGTAGGCTATTATTGTCAGACACAAAACTGTTCTCATTGGTATCAAGTATAATCACCTGCCTTTTGCCGAATTCTTCTTTCGTGATAAGTCCCTTATGAAATTGGACGATTATTTCATCCATTTGCCTGCTGCGGGCTAAGATGTTTTTGTATTGTGGTAAATCAGATAAACTCATGACTATGCTCCTTTACGTTCATCATCAGTACAATATTTGACCGTGTATTCCTTGATAATCGCAGCATAGATTTCCTTAAGCTTCGGGTCAGCCTCTATTACGTCCATCCTGTTCAATTTGTCTCTTTTGTACTTTGGCATCCCGGAAGCCTCTGCACGCTGTTGAAGCTTCCTTAAACGTTCCTCGATTTTTACATGCGCCCTAGAATTAAGTAATTGATATGATTCGTTACGCAGTTCTTGAAACTGTTGGCTCCCTATTGCCTCAACGATGCGGTTAAACATACGGTTTATGTCCTTACGCCAATTGTCCGGCTGAGTAATTATAGTGTCCTTGATTACCTCAACGGCCTGCTGAGCTCTTACGGCGATCTGCTTGATTTCCTGCTGTTCTAACTCTGCCTTTGCGATTGATTCACTCAGCTGTAGTAAAAGCTTTGTTTGCGGTGACAGCTTTTCGGTATACTCTTTCAGTTCTTTTGACTTGAAGTAGTTTTCGACTAGCTGGTCGTATACTTCCCATGCTTTGTCATTATTCAGTGACTTGGCATGCCGGAAAGCTCCACGTTCTGTCCAGATATACATGACATTTATATTTGGCGGGACATCAATTTGAGGTGTCGCTTTGAAAGCCTGCAATTCTTCACCCTCAAGAACATAAAAGTGTATTCCAGGAATGTATTTATCTTGGTTCCTGAGATAATTATTCCTGATTATCTTTGCGTCAGTGGAATATAATTCTGCTATTTGCTGAGTTGTAAGAATACGTTGAGATTTGTATTCTGTAGGAATTAGATTTGACATTGACCTCACCTGCTTTCCTATATTTTTTCTTCTTGCGTAACGCCCAACCAATTTAAAAACCTTGGTTTGGGAATTATGTATTTACCTTTTATTTTTTCTGATGGAAATGATTTCGTGTTGAAAAGTCTGTAAACTTGATTGATCTGAGATTCATCGTAATTTAATATTTCTTGTACATCCTTGGGAGTTAATATCATGGGATATTTGTCGTAATCATTCATTAAGATCACCCTGCCCTTTTCCTTGACAATAAAACTTCGTCGGTTGTGCATTTGTATAGATTGGCCATCTTTATAGCAAGTTCGGAAGAAAAGCCTTTTTCTGAATTTATTTTTTCTATCTGGCACAGAAATTGTATTGTGCAACCTAGTTCTATAGCGGCATCTTTTCTTTCGTATCCTGCCGATATTCTCAATTTGCCTATATGGTTAAGTTCATTTTTAATCTTTCTCATTTGTTGCACCTCCTGAATAAATTATAAACTAACAGTTAATTAATTGTACACCATCAAATTAACCTGTAGTTTATTATTTTGCCAAATTGTTCACATAATTACTCTGTTTATATCCATTTTTTAGATTATTACAAAATATTCCTTGACAATTATTAACTACAGGTTTATTATTATTTTGTCAGGAGGTGATTATATGGCAGAAGATAATATATTTGCGGAACGGTTTAAATCTCTTAGAGAAAAGAACGGTCTAAATCAAAAAGACATCGCATTATGTTTAAACATTTCTGGAGCGGCAGTTAACAAGTATGAGGCTGGAGAAAGTTTGCCAACAATCGAAAATTTAAAACAATTAAGAAAATTATTTAAAGTTTCTTTAGACTACTTACTTGGATTAGATATAGAAGATGCAATAGAACTACTGAATGGTCAAAACAATAATATATGTGAAAAAATTAAAGCTTTAAGGATGAAATTAAATTATACACAAAAAGATTTTGCATTTACTACTGATATTGAACTAGAAGAATTGAAAGCTATAGAAAGCGGAAAACTCCCAAGAATAGACGATTTATTAAAAATGTGTTCTTTATTAAAACTGAACCCAAACGAGTTGCTTCAAGATATGGACAACGAAACTCAAGATAAAACGGAAAGAGACCATTTAATTAAATTTGCACTAGATATAGATAATAGCGAGTATTTAAAGCTTGCAATGTCGATTAAAAAACAAGGCTTAAAGCCTGAAGAAACTGTTATAGGAAAGAAAGTAGACACAACAGTAGAAAAATAATATCTAAACGGAGGATAACACGATGGGAAGTTTTAGTTTATTAAGCACGCTGACTTTAGGCGCACCAGAATTTGCTTTGTGCTTATATTTTTCATTTCTGTTAATTTTAGAAAGCAAGCATTTACCATTCAAAGATGATGTTGCGGATAGAAAGAAAAATATATTTAAGATTATATTAACGGTTTTGATTATGTCATTTTCAAATTCTGCAATAAGCACGCTAATTAGCGACATGGGCACTGCATCTACATTATTTATACTTTTTTCAATACCACTTTTAAAATTCATTTATAAAATAACTTGGCGTAAGGCAGCTTTAGCCTCTGTATCGTACGCATTATTCTTATTTAGTGTTGAAGTAATGTATATACCTACTTGCATCAGTATTTTTTATAAAAATCTTCAAAGCTTTTACAACGATCAGTTATGGAGATTGATTTTAATATCATTGCCTATTAGAATTGCCCAACTAATATCGATTATTACTTTATGGAATTGGAACCTAGTTTTAGGAGATATAAAAAAATATAAAATAAATAAAGCTCTTTTTGTGCTAGTTGTTTTGATGATAATATGGTTTGAAGCAAGCTTTGCCCAAAGGTTCTTGACCAGTTTTAATGGATATAATAGCGTAAATAGGATACGTGGAATTATTGAGTGTATAGCTTGCGGTGCAATGAATTATGTGATATTTTTATGGTATATAAAATCCTTAAAAGCAGTTGCAAAGTATTATTCGTTATAAGGAGGTGTTTAAACTATGAAGAAGCAAGTATTATCATTGGTATCTAAGGCAGTAGAAAAAACTGCTCAGTCAGTATCGTCAGTGCCTAGTCTGTTTTGGATATACCAACCTAAAGCTCCAAAAAGCTTAAAGAAATAAGTAAAAAAAGAGGCCACGATGGGGTGCCTCTTGTAAAACATATAATATATTTTGTCGATTAATGTAATAAATTATATATTATTTCCCTCCTGATGTCAACAATCTGTTGCTTTTATTCCTTAAACAAACAGCTTTACATATTTAGTTAGGGGTGATTATTTATGTCCAAAACAAGACGTGGGCGTAACGAAGGTATGGTAAGATGGAGAGAGGATAAACAATTATATGAGGCTCGATACCCTGTAGGTAAAAGACTTATAACCAATAAGAAGGGTGAACAAGTCTACAGAACTAAATATGATACCATTTATGGTAAAAAGAAAACCGGACCCGGTGGAGTGGTTGAGAAAATGAGAAATGCCTTGACCGCAATCGGTAAGGGCGAATATGTAAAATCTTCAGGTGAAACCTTGCTGGGATGGTGCAAGGAATGGTATGAGTCGTATAAGTTATCAGAAGGAATAAAAACCCATACACAAGAGAAATATCAAATATCGCTAAAAAGGCTTAAAATATTAAGTATATCTGATATGCTGCTCTCCGATCTGACTCAAGAATCAATTCAAAAGTGTTATATAAAAATGAAATCTAAATATGCAACAGGTACAATCAAAGCAACCCATAGCTTAATAAATGGAGCTCTTGAAAAAGCGGAAGAACTTAGGAAAATATTAAATAACCCCGCAAGGAAAGTAACCATACCGCACACTGATGAAGAAGACGAAGGGAAAATAAAAGCTCTTACAAACAAAGAATATGAGCTTTTCATGGAGGAAATGTCAAAAAGGAGTTCTTACTTTTGCTTTGCTGATTTTATGGGAAATACCGGGTTAAGACCTGGGGAGGCTGTTGCGCTAAATAGGCGTGATCTGGATATAAAAAATAAATACGTTACAGTTAATAAAACTTTTGTTAGGAATGCGGAAAATAAAAAGAATTCTCCAAAAACGAGATCAAGCAAGAGAACTGTGCCGGTACCTGAAAGCACAATAAGGCTTATGAAAGAATACATGTTAAGACAGAAAAATCAAAAACCTGATGATCCATTATTCCAATCTTTATACAACAATAGATTAGACCCAAAAAACGCCCTTAGAGGTTTTAAGAAAATAGGCGAGTCGGTAAAAATAAACAAAGACGATAAAAATTCGCCTACACTGAACTGGATAAACCTTCATACCATGAGGCATACTTTTGCATCAAGGTTGTTCAAGGAAGAAGTTAATGTAAAGGTAATCTCAGAACTATTGGGGCATAAAAAGATAAGTACAACTTTAGATATATATGTTGATTTTATAGACAACATAATAGAAGAATCAGTACAGGTACTTAACAATGATGTAAAGGTTCCAAATATACTTCCTGAGA
>JAUZPC010000187.1 GCA_030706105.1 Bacteroidota bacterium
CCATTCCTGGCTTTATTTACAGCATTGCCCCCGCACAAGCTTATTACCTGATTTCTGAAACAATGCCCTTCTTTAAGAAGCAAGATATCATCAAAAGGTAATTCACCCTGAGCCAAGTATTTTTTTTTGAACAACGGGTGGCTTTCCGGTACAAAGGCTACAAAGGGTTCATAATATAAAGTCAGTTCGGAAATATCATTTTGTTTTAGAGGTAATGCAAGAATGCCTGCATCAATAACATCCTTTCTTAATCCTGTGATAATTTCTGCCGTAGTAAGCTCATTAATAACCAAATCGACCTCGGGCAATTTTTCAGAAAAAAGGTTAAGGAAAAGCGGAAGCAAATAGGGTGATATTGTAGGAATAATCCCCAAGCGAAAGACACCGCTATAGTCATCATTACCATATTTAACCAGTTCTTCAAGCCTGCCATATTCAGTTATAACAACTTTAGCCTGATTAATAAATTTCTCCCCTGCCTTTGTTATACCGATAGGATGTTTTTTTCTATTGAAGATAAGTATGCCCAAATCTTTTTCAAGCTTAGTTATCTGCATACTTAAGGTCGGCTGGGTTATAAAGCATTTTTCCGCAGCTATGGAAAAATTACGGTGGTTATAAACCGCCACTGCATATTTCATCTGAATTATGCTTATAGACATAATATATTATTCCTATAATAATTATAGATTTCCTCTATGGTAATATAAACAAAATCAATTGGACTGGCATCATAGTTAATCATATTTTTAATCATTAAATTTTTAGAATAATTAAACATAAACAGGAAAATGAATATGAAAAATACAATTGTAAGCATCGGCTCAGAGTTTCCATCTTTTGAAAAGAAGGCAGTAATTTCATTGGAGAAGAATAAAGAATTTGCAACCATCAGTTCTGAAGATCATAAATCAGCAGGTCTTTGGCTGGTAATGTTCTGGTATCCAAAGGATTTTACTTTTGTATGCCCTACGGAGATTGCTGAATTTAATAAGCATTTCGAGGATTTTAGAGACCGCGACGCAATGCTTTTAGGTGCCTCCACTGATTCAGAGTTCGTACATCTGGCTTGGCGGAACGATCATAAAGACCTGAAAGGATTGAAATTTCCATTAGTTGCCGATACATCAAAATCTTTAGCCGACAGTTTAGGCATCCTGACCAACGATGATGAGAAAGTTGCCTATAGAGCTACTTATATTGTGGATCCTCAGGGAATTGTCCGCTGGGTAAGCGTAAACGATCTTAGCGTCGGCAGAAATGTGAATGAAGTTTTGCGGGTTTTAGACGCTTTACAGACGGATGAACTTTGCCCATGTAATTGGGAAAAGGGCGAAGCTACTTTGAGTGCTTAATTATTAGTGTATGTTGCTCTTGTAATTTGCGTTTGAACTGATGCGGTTATATGCGATATGTGCGACTGAATACGATGAATATGTTATGAGATGATGACTGACCTCACCCCCTGCCCCCTCTCCGACTTCCGCCTGCGGCGGGGAGAGGGGGAAAAAACTTGTTGAGCTCCATTTCCTTATGAGGCTGCGAATTGTTATTGTAAAAAGCAAAGAAAGGATTAATATGTCACTTGTTGAAACTAAAAATGATCTTTTACGAGATTTAGGAATTGATTCCGGCTACACATCAACCGCATTAGAAAAATTAGTTAATGCGGACTCCAAATATTTAAAAGATTTACGCATCAATTTGAATAATGTACTGTCTTCCATTAACATGACAAAAAAGGAATCTCTACTGATTGCTCTGGCAATAGCCGTTAATGAGAGAAACGAAATACTGAAAAGCGCATTTACCGCTCTTGCTGCTGCTAATGATGCTACCAATGCAGAAATTGCGGAAGCAGTTGCCTGTGCCAGTCTGCTGGCAACCAACAACGTGTTTTACAGATTCAAGCATTTTATAGGCGGAAGTACTGATGAATATCAGAATATGCCGGCCGGAATAAAAATGAACATAATGATAAATCCCATATTGGGGAAAGAACTATTTGAGCTTATCAGTTTAGCAGTATCTGCAGTTAACGGCTGTGAGCAATGTGTAAATTCACATGAGGCATCTGTAAAAACTGCCGGGGCCTCTGCAGCAAAAATATTTGATGCCATCCGTCTGGCAGCTGTTATCAGGGGATTATCCATAATAATAAATTGAGTGATAACGTACTTTTGAATAATTTAAAGTGACTTTGTAACTATTATACTTTTTAACATACTACAGATATTATTAGCTTTAACCCGATAAGTATGCAGCTCCTCGCATAAAACAACTTTGGGTTAAAGCTTTTAATTTTAGCATACATTTTACCACTTACCCGGCATCACTTGACAAAAGAAGTACTTTTGCATATTTTTACTTTGAAAAACAAAGTACTTTATGAAAGAAATTAAAAATGGACGAAAATAAAGCTTACGAAGACCTGAAATTTATCAAGCAGATTATTGAGGACAGCAAGAGGGAGTTTGTCTATAACGGTATCGATTATATTGTTTGGGGCATCCTCACATTCATAGGGCTAATTGCCACTTATTTTACAATCCATTGGTCATTCTTCCGGTCAATAGGAATTATCTGGCTTGGGATTGTGTTTGTGGGATATCTGTTCGGCTATTTAAACGGAAAAAGAGAAGAAAGAATAATGCCTGCAACTTTTTTAAGAAAAAGCATCTCGGCAGTATGGACTGCAACAGGAATTTCAATGCTCATATTTGGTTTTATTGCCCCGTTTAACAATCACTATTTGAGTGTTTTTATCTGCCCCTTTCTTTCTACAGTTCTGGGTACCGCTTATTTTATAACCGGATCATTAGTTGACGGTAAATGGATGAAATATCTTTCAATTGGATGGTGGGCAGGTGCAGTTACAATGTTTATAATTCCAGGTTTATACAGTCTTCTGTTAATGGCTTTTATGATGCTTGTATTGCAGACAATACCCGGCATTATTTTATACAGGAAATTCAGAAGAGAAATGAAAGCAGTAAAGTGAACGATTTTGATTACCAACAGCTTGACGATATTATCCATGCAAGGATACGACTGGCTATAATTGCAGTGCTTATTTCTGTAGGAGAGGCGGAATTTAATTTTCTTAAAGAGAAGGTCAACACTACAGACGGCAATTTAAGTACACACCTAAGGAAACTGGAAGAGGCAGAGTACATTTTAGTAAAGAAAGAGTTCCAGGAAAGAAAACCAAAGTCTTTTTACTCCCTTACCGCAAAAGGGAAAAAAGCATTTGAGCTATATGTTGAACGATTAGAAAAATTAATAAAAAAATAGAGGCATCTTTAAAGCTCCAATATAAAACAGCCCTCCCCGCCTTGCCGGGAAGCACAGATGATTTATTTTTTGAGCATATTTTACTATAAGAATTAGACATTTAACAACATCAAAGGACAATATGAAAATAATTATTCTGCTATGTTTACTTTTTACAGCATTTACATTCCCGCAGACAAAAATTACGGGAACTGTTCTTGATTCTGACGGAAAGCCCCTGCCCGGAGCTAATATATTCATCAAAGATACTTATGACGGGGCTTCAGCAGACACATCGGGGCATTTTAATTTTACAACGACTGAAACCGGCAAAGTACATTTGGGAGCCAGTTTTATTGGATATAAAACATTTGAAAAAGAAATAACCGTTGAAAAAAAGAAATCTCTGGATATTGCCATTACGCTTGAAGAAGATCTTGCAACGATGAAGACGGTTGTTATTTCAGCCGGATATTTTGAGGCAGGTGACGAAAAGAAGTCAGTAATTTTAAAACCTCTTGACATAGTAACTACAGGGGCGCAGGCAGATGTCTTTTCCGCATTAAATACACTGCCGGGAGCTCAGCAGGTCGGTGAAAAAGAAGGATTATTTGTACGCGGCGGCGATGCGGTAGAAACAAAAGTTTTTATAGATGAGCTGCTTGTTCAAAAGCCGTTTTATTCAAGCCTCCCGGATATCCCTTCAAGAAGCAGATTCTCAGCATTTTATTTTAAGGGTACAATGTTCAGCACAGGAGGTTACTCTGCTCAGTATGGGCAAGCGCTATCTTCCGCCCTAATATTAAAGATGGATGATCTACCGGAAAAAACTTCGAGTTCATTAAATCTTATGTCGGTTGGAGTGGGAGCCTCACACACGCAGCGATGGGAAAATTCTTCTTTGGCAGCGGAAGTAAATTATTACAACCTTAAGCCATATCAGAATATTCACAAACAGAGACAAAAGTATGACCTGCCGCCAATTGGCGGAGACGCAAATTTGCTTTACAGGTATAAGACTTCAAATACCGGCATGGTTAAACTGTATGCTTACTATAACAGCTCAGATGTTAAACTTTATACTGCCAATTTGGATTCTCCCACAGGTGAAGATAAAATTAACTTAGCCAATAAGAGTTTATATTTAAATGCAAATTATAGAGAAATGTTTGGAAAGTGGACTTTCTTTGCCGGTTCTTCATTCAATATTGACAGAGATAATATTTTGTTGAACACAGACAATATTTTTGAAGGGACCAAGTTATTCTCCGCTAAATCTACTTTAATTCATCCGCTGCACGGGTTATCCACCATAACATTTGGCGCAGAATTGTCGCGGACAAAATTTGACGAATCATACAATATATTATCACATAATCTTACTGAAACCAACACCGCTGCTTTTGTGGAAACCGATATCTTTATTACCAAAGATTTAGCTGCACGTATTGGAGGCAGGGTTGAGAATTCCAAATTCTTAAACAAAACAAATTTTGCTCCCAGGACTTCACTTGCCTATAAAATAGGAGAATACGGACAGTTTAACTTTGCTTACGGTAAATTTTATCAGACGCCTGACAAGGATTATTTATTCTTGAACTCTTATACAAATTCTCATCTGACATTTGAAAATGCAGAACACTATATACTTAACTACCAGTATATTGTTGATGATATTACCTTCAGGATAGAGGGTTATTATAAAAATTACGGCAGTTTAGTAAAGGGAACTTCATTCGTTTCCAAGAGCTGGGAAGATCCTGCATATTATGATTCCATCCCCTTAAGTAATGCAGGCAAAGGTTATGCTAAAGGTATTGACGTATTCTGGAGAGACAGAGCATTTATTCCTAATACGGATTATTGGCTGACTTACTCATATCTGGACACAAAAAGAGAATACAGAAATTACCCTATTATGGCTACTCCCCCATTTGCCGCAAAGCATACTTTCTCGGCAGTGCTTAAACGCTGGTTCCCTGATATTTCTACTTACGTAGGATTAACATATACACACGCCTCCGGAAGGACTTACTACAATCCTAATAACAAGACAGAGTTTCTGGGAGACCGCACCATGAGTTATAATAATCTCGCGATAAACTTTTCATACGTAACATATTTAGTAGGCAACTACACCGTAGTCTATTTCTCGGTTGATAATCTGCCCGGCTTTGCCAATGTTTACAGTTACAGGTACTCTAATGACGGATTAAGGCGCATGGGAGTATTACCCACAAACCTGAGATCAGCATTCTTAGGCATATTTATGAATTTTAACTATTAATTAAGGAACTAAAATGAAAACAAGAACTTTTTTACTACTTATATTTTTATTTGCATCAGTTATTACTTTTGCACAAAGTGACAATAAATTTTTTAGTTCGATGCAAAAAAGCATTACGCTTTTGGATTCCGCAAAATCACTTGCAGATTTTCAGGCCGCCGGAAATATTTTTGAAAGAATAGGAAATGCCGAAAAGAATAAATGGCTCCCGTTTTACTATTCTGCTTATGCAAATATTATAATAAGTTCAATTGAGCAAAATAAGGAACTGAAAGACACCTATCTGGACAAGGCAGATAAATATTTAGCAACTGCTGACTCTTTAACAAAAAATAACAGTGAAATTTTTACCTTAAAAGCATTTTCAGCAGAAATGAGAATCTCAATTAACCCGATGCAGAGGTGGCAAAAATACGGCGGCATATTTTCTCAGATGATTGCAGAAGCCATAAAGGCAGATTCAACCAACCCAAGACCTGAGTTCCTTCAGGGGCAAATGTTATTATACACTCCTGAGCAATTTGGCGGAGGAGAGACTAATGCAAAACCTGTTTTGCAGTCCTCATTAAAAAAATATAATGAGTTCAAACCGGAAAG
>JAUZPC010000188.1 GCA_030706105.1 Bacteroidota bacterium
ACACAAAGCAAATCATAAAAAAAGTTATGGCAAAAAAGGGGAGAAGAAGGAATACAAAGAGTACGAGAGCTATGAAAGGTATGAAAAATATGAACGGTATGAGCGTTATGAAAAACAGGCAAAAACAATTAACGAATTTGACCCTGTAACAGCAACAGAATTTGAGAAATCAAAATATTATGGAAAAATGCTCGGACTTTCAGGTAAGGTTACTCCATCACATATCAGGAAAGTATATTTAAATTTGATTGCCCAATACCATCCTGATAAAGTGGCAAGCTTAGGGGTTGAATTGGTAAACTTAGCGGAAAAGAAAACAAAAGAGATAAATTCCGCTTATGAATGGCTTAAAAAGAAGCATAACTTTTAAAAAGAAAGCGGGAAGCTTTTAGGGCTTCCCGCAAAACATACTACCAACCGTTATATAAACGGTCAATTTTTTCTTCTTCAGTTAATTCCGGTTCTGGTGGAATCTTTGCCAATTCTTCTTGTCTTAATCTTTCTTCTTCATCAAGCTGCATTCTATATTCAGCAGCCCTTTGTGTTTTTAGGAAGTTACCCGCAACAGCAGGGAAAAGTTCAAGTAACAACTCTTCTTTTTCATTAAGAGCAAGTTTTACATCACCATATTCAGGCAGTGTCGGGTTCGGCTGTTTCTGATATTTTGATGTATCGTATGGTGTCTCTTCTCTTGTTCCGCAAAGGAATTCTCTAAAATTAGGATCAACGGCAACAGGAGTTTTTCCGTAAACACCTAAAACAAGATTAACAAAGTTGCTTGATTTAGTTGTATAAAATGGTTTACCCTTGGCTTTGTCCACTATGCAGCTTACAGCCTGTGCGCCAACTATCTGGCTTGTAGGTGTTACCAGCGGAGGAAGTCCGGCAGCTAACCTGACTTCAGGAACAATTTTCATTACATCATTTACTAAATGATCTAACTTACCTTGTTTTAACTGTGCAAGCATGTTTGTGTACATACCGCCGGGGATTTCAGCATTTTTAACAATTTCATTAGGTCCAGGGAAGTTGAAGTATTTATCAATGCCGTTACAAACTTCAATCAGCTCATCATATTTTTCTGCTTTTGCATACTCAATTGCTTTATCGAATAACGAATCAACTTCAGCAGGAAGCTTATCTTTTGAAATATCAAAAGGTCTTGGGAACATTTTGGTAGTATCAAATTTTTCAAGTTCTTTTCTGATATTTAGCAGCTCTAAGTTAATAGCAGCAACTGCTTCAAGGTCAACACCTGTATCAAACCCTAACTTATCTGCAAATATCTGCATGATTTCAAAAGCCGGGGCAGCAGGGCCGCCTGCAAAGTTCATTATGCAGGTATCAATAACATCAACGCCGCTTAACATGGCAACTAGTACAGTAGGGATGCCATAACCCGGGGTGCAATGGGTATGGATATCAATCGGAATTGAAACTTCACTTTTCATTTTGCGGATCAATGGACCTGCAACCTGAGGAGGAATCAAGCCTGCCATATCTTTTACTGAAATCATATCAGCGCCAAAACTTTCCAACTGTCTGGCAAGGTCAACAAAATACTCTTGTGTAAATATCTTGTTCTTTTTACCCTGGAAAATGTTTTTCATTTTTTGAGAAAATGAATATTTAGGATCAACAGTATAGCAAACTGCACAATCGGCCATTCCGCCGCTTTTTTTAACATAATTGATGGTGGATTTCATATTTGAAATATCATTCAGCGCATCAAAAATCCTCATTATTCCAATACCGGATTTAACGGCATTTTTATTGAATCCCTCAATTACACTATCAGGATAGGGACTATAACCAAAAAGATTTCTTCCTCTAGAAAGGGCAGTAAGTTTTGAAACATTGCCGATAACAGCCTTAATTGATTCAAGGCGATACCATGGATCTTCTCCCAAATAACGCATAATGGAATCAGGAACAGCTCCACCCCATACTTCAACAGCATAAAAATTAGCTTTTTTATAATAAGGTAGTAAACGGTCAACCTGGCTCTGACTCATTCTTGTGGCAAACTGAGATTGTTGTCCATCGCGCATAGTCAAATCTCTAATTAACAACTTCTTTTTCATAATATACTCTTATATCTTTTTATTGTTTTATTAGGAATATTTAATTGTCTTTAATATTTTCTGGTTATAAATATTCCCTTACACAAAATTAAGAAAATACTGCCAATATTTCATCATTAAAATGAAAGACTTTTACAATAAATGCCATTAAAATGCATATTTAATATAACTCTGCGGAATTATCGGCAATATGAGCAAAATCAAACTTCCGGAAATCAGGAGCATTTTAGCAGAAAGCAGTGAGCCTACCGGAACAAAATAGTTATCTTTTAATATATTTTAGATGTAATCTTCTGCGGCATTTCCTTAAAATAACCATTATCCGTTTTTGTGTGCACCGGCGGTAATTGCAATTCCATAATTGTGTCGTAAGTAATAACAAAAACTTAAAAATTTATTTTCACAATTTATTTTTGTATATTTGCAGGCGCGTCTCAATATAAATTTGAACAATTCTGCATTTTGAAGACAAGAGATAATATTAGTAGATTATTTTATAAGTTACAATTATTGCATTAAAGAATTATCTCTTTACAATTATTAGGTGTTTTATTATGAGCAAATTATACTCAACATTAACTGCTGCCGTAATTATTATTGTTGCAGCCGTTTCTTCATACCCCGCTATTATTGCGCTGGCGGGTGGGGAACAGCATTTTGTACTTAATGCAGGTTTTGTTTTTGGTCCCTTGCCGTTTATGATTGATGCTCTTTCAGGTTTTATGATTTTAATAATTAACTTTACTGTCATAACTTGTATCTTGTACGGCAGAAAATATCTTGAGCATTATCACGATATGGTGTCCAATATAAATCTCCATCTCTTCTTAATTATTGTCTGTCATATTGCAATGCTGCTGGTATGCACTGTACAGAGTCTTCCCGGCTTTTTAGTAGCCTGGGAAATTATGGCCATCTCTTCTTTTCTGCTAGTAATATTTGAATATTGGAAAAAAGACAATCTAAAGGCCGGCCTTAATTATCTTATACAGTCACACATTGGCGTACTTTTTTTAACGGTTGCTTTCATCTGGGTAATAGTCATTACCGGATCTTCTGATTTTACTGCCATAAAACTATTTTCGCAAAAGGTGCCTGTTCCGGTAAGCATAACCCTCTTCATACTTCTTTTTATCGGATTTGGGTTTAAGGCAGGTTTTGTTCCTTTCCATACATGGCTCCCATATGCTCATCCTGCCGCTCCCGCACATATTTCGGGAATGATGTCCGGTGTAATTATCAAGCTTGGTATTTTTGGTATTTTAAGAGTATTGCTGTTAATTAAGAGCGATTTTGTTATAATGGGGTCAATCATCCTTATTGTTTCCATGATTTCCGGGTTATATGGAGTTATGCTTGCAATCATTCAGCATAATTTGAAAAAACTACTTGCTTATCATAGTATAGAGAATATAGGAATTATCGGCATCGGTATAGGTATGGGAACTCTTGGGATAGGCCTGCATAATAATTATCTGGCTGTTTTGGGCTTTGCAGGCGGAATACTGCATATTCTTAACCACTCATTATTTAAATCTCTTCTGTTTTATGGAGCCGGCAGTGTTTATCTTAAAACTCACACATTAAATATTGAAAAACTTGGAGGGCTTGTTAAATCAATGCCCAAGACTTCTGCATTTTTTCTTATTCCTGCTCTGGCTATATGCGGCTTGCCTCCGTTCAACGGGTTTGTATCAGAATTTTTAATCTATTCAGGTCTCTTTACAGGATTAAAATCCTTAAATTTTTCTTTTTCAATATTCGTACTCTTAGCAATTTGCTCATTAGTGATAATAGGCGGACTTGCAATTTTGTGCTTTACTAAGGCTTTTGGAATTGTGTTTTTAGGTTCCCCAAGGGAGAAATATCCGGAAGAACTTTCCGAAGTCCCTAACAGTATGCTGTTCCCTAAATTCCTTATAACATTTTTTTTAATTGGAATTGGGCTATATCCTAAAGTGTTCTTATTGTCTATCCAAAATGTCATCGGCTTATTTGTTCCGGATATGTTTTCCGGTGGAAACAATATATTTGCTTCCCAAATTGATATATTATCAAAAGTCGGGTTAGTCGGAGGGTTATTCCTTCTTATTATCTTAATTGTTTATTCTGTAAAAAAAATAGTGGAGAAGAGAAAATCGGTTTACGAGTCTCAGACTTGGGGGTGCGGATATGTTGCTCCTACAGGAAAACTGCAATACACAGCCAGTTCCTTTGTTAAATCATACGTTAATTTAATTGAGCCGGTTTTATCGATCAAAAAAAATGATATAGTCATAAATGAAGTTTTTCCAAAAGAACTGAAGTATGAGTCTTCTCCGTATGACAAAATTGAGTACTACCTCATTGATAAAAACATTAAACTGATAAAAAAATTACTCTTTAAATTGTACTTTCTGCAGAACGGAAAAATTCAGTTTTATATTTTATACGGTTTGTTTTTTATACTCTTTATTATTCTTTACCTGAACATAGAATTCATTATAAGTCAATTGAGTTCATTTTTAAGGATGTTTTAATGATTAGTTTATTGTTCATATTTTTAGGCAGTATTTTTATCGCTGGTATTATTAACCGCACAACTGCAAATTTTTCAGGAAGAAAAGGGCAGGGCATTTTTCAGCCTATTAAAGATATAATTAAGCTGCTAAAAAAAGGCTCTGTGTACAGCTCAGTCTCCAGTTTTGTTTTTAAAATTGCGCCGTCTGTTTATTTTAGTTCAGTTCTTACTGCTGTTCTTTTTATCCCTTTTGGAAGTTCCGGAGCTCTCCTTTCATTTGACGGCGATTTTGTAATGTTTGCTTATATATTGGCGCTTGGCAAGTTTTTTATGATTATAGCCTCTTTAGATACCGGCAGCAGTTTTGAAGGAATGGGAGCAAGCCGGGAGGCTTTATACTCCATGCTTGCCGAACCTGCATTTTTTATTTTGCTTGGCTCTTTGGGCCTTCTAACGGGTTTCTCATCGTTTTATAAAATATTTTATTTTATACATAACGCATATTCTGCTTCTTCTTATATCTCTTATACCATTGGCATTATGGCCGCTTTAATATTTTTTGCACTTGGATTAATTGAAAATAGCCGCATGCCCATTGATGACCCTAAAACTCATCTTGAGCTTACTATGATTCATGAGGTAATGATACTTGACAACAGCGGGTTTGATTTAGGACTTATCCTGTACACCGGATGCCTAAAATTTTCAATGTATGCAGCCTTAGCTGCTAATTTGTTCCTGAACCCCTATTTCCCATTTTATCTTAACATAGTAATTTTCATTGGCATTCAATTCCTTTATGGCTGCTTTATCGGAAGCATTGAGTCCTTTTCAGCAAGATTTAGAATGAACCAAAACCCGCAGGTTATTTTTGCATTATCTTCAGTTACACTGTTAGTTTTTATTGCTGTTATGATTTTAACAGGCAAATTCAATTATTAATGATATTAAAATGATAAATATTTTACTTATAATATTTCTTGCTACTTTGTTTGTATGTTCGGCCGCTATCAGGCTAAGAACATTTAACAAAATAATCGCCATGCAGGGTGTCCTGTTATTTGGCATTTTCTTTTTTCGCCTTAACGAAATAAACATAATTAACTTTATACTTCTATTGTTAGAAACTATTATCTTTAAATCAATATTTATTCCTTATTTTCTAAACTATCTTATTAAAAAGAATAAAATTACAAGGGAAACAGAGCCTTATGTCTCCAATTTTACTTCTCTTTTTATTGTAAGCGCTGTTATTTTAACAACCTTTTTCCTCTCAAATACATTGCAGGGGGGGATTTTTGAAAATATTTATTTTGTAGCGGCAGTCTCTACTTTATTCTGTGGGTTTTATTTAATTATCTCACGGAAGAAAATAATTACTCATGTCATGGGATTTATTATTTTGGAAAATGGAGTTGTCATTCTATCTCTCGCAGTCGGAAGGGAAATGCCTATGCTGGTTAACCTGGGTGTTCTGCTGGATATCTTTGTAAC
>JAUZPC010000189.1 GCA_030706105.1 Bacteroidota bacterium
AAATAAAAGTTTATTCCTCTTTCCAGCAAAAATAATTCAGTGCCGGGAGTATTATATTTATATGCCCCCATATAACCTGATGCTGCGGAAATTGCCTGAAGAGATGTAATATCTGGTTTTGTATTGAACTCGGGGGTAGGGTAGTATTTCCCATTAACCCCGATAATCCTTCCGTCAGATGATACGTGGACTATAATTTGTCCTTTGTATATAATAACATTCTCATACATTTGTTGGAATTTTAAATGTATTTGATTAAGATCGTCAGTAAAAGAAGAGATCAATTTAAGTTCGGAAGCCGGGTTATTTAAGCCAAATAATTCTTTATTTTGGGTTAAAAATTGAATTGCATCCTCCTTAAGTGAGCTTTTCTTGGCAAAGCCGCTTTCTGTTAACTGGCCCATAACAGAAGAGGGGATATTGTAATTCTCATTCCATTCTATGTTTATTTTAGAAAAAGCTTTAGACTTTAATATCTCCAATCCTTGTTTAGCATCATGCTTATGGAAGGTAACCTTCAGCTCACCTTGCTTTATTCCCGTCCCGTTAAAACTAAAACCAAAAAAAAGTAAGGTAACAACTAAAACTATTTTATAATATATTCTCATAATTGCTCCGTGTTATCTGTCTTTATTATTTGTTGATTGTATTTGTAATGTAATTATTCAGGTTTATTATTTCCTGGGGTGTATCATCTTTAGGGAATTTATAAATCCACGAAATTGAAATTTCTTTATCTTTGCCTTTCAGGACTATAAAGTTTGTTAAATTGCCTGATTGGTTATATGCAATCTTTTCAGGAGTATTCTTTTCCAAATAATTATTTAATTGTGAAATTTGTTCCTGCTCAAGCTTCTTTATTGAAGTTCTTTTTGAATTATTGAAAGATGTCCCTTCCCAGCTATATACTACTCCGCTTGTATCAACATATTTCCCTTGGTACATGCCTGTAAATCCGCCTCCTGAACCTATTATAATTGAATAGTCTAAAGTCCTTTTCTCTGAGTATGCTTTTTGGGAGCAGGCGCATCCTACAAGCAAGAACATACTGCATAAACAGAGAAATAGAGGTAATAACTTTCTCATAAAGTTCCTTTACTATAATTAAAGAAAAAGAATCTAATTGATTAAGGAATGAATTATTTCTAAAATCCTACAAGAAATTTATCCAAATTCAATATATGCCAAAAAAAATAAAAAAGAAATTAAAAATATCAAAAATATTTTAAGTTGTGATTGATTGTTTCAAAATAATTTTCCATTTTGCAATTACAGTTTATCTTTATAAACAAACCGGAGATAATACTAATGAGTCAATTATTCGCAAAAAAACCTCTCAGTCAGCTTTTAGAAGAAATGAAAGGCGAAAACAGGCTGCGCCGGATTTTAGGGCCTGTAACTTTAACCAGTTTAGGGGTCGGAGCAATTATTGGTACCGGTATTTTTGTGTTAACGGGTGTAGCTGCTGCCGATAAGGCCGGGCCGGCTATTGTGCTTTCATTTGTAGTCTCCGGTATGGCTTGTGTTTTTGCTGCTCTTTGTTATGCTGAATTCGCCTCTATGGTTCCCGTTGCCGGATCTGCATATACTTATGCATATGCTACCTTAGGCGAATTGTTTGCCTGGATTATCGGGTGGGATTTAATTTTGGAATATGCCGTTGCCTCTGCTACGGTAGCACATGGGTGGTCTCAGTATTTTCAGGATTTTCTAAGCATATTTGGGGTACATCTGCCAAAGCCGTTTACTCTTGCCCCCATCGATTTTAATGTAAATACAGGCGCAATCTTCTCAACCGGCACGATGGTAGATCTCCCTGCTATTATGATTGCCGGAATTATTACTGCCATTTTGGTTAAGGGAATTAGAGAGAGTGCCGGGTTTAATGCAACCATGGTTATTCTTAAACTCATAATTGTACTATTTGTTATTGTAGTTGGTGCGTTCTTTATTAATACAGCTAACTGGACAAATAATTTTGCCCCTTTCGGTTATACCGGTGTAAGCTTTTTTGGAAAAACCATTTGGGGCTTTTCCAATCACTCTGGTGCCCCTGTAGGAATGCTGGCTGCTGCTGCAACAATATTTTTTGCATATATCGGGTTTGACTCAATCTCTACCCACGCTGAAGAAGCTAAAAATCCGCGAAAAGATGTTCCAATTGCTATTATTACAAGTCTTTTATTATGTACAGTACTTTATATATTAGTTGCCGGCGTAATTACAGGTATGGTGCCATATAATAAAATTGATATAAATGCACCGGTCTCAAATGCGTTTGCACAGGTAAACATGCCCTGGGCACAGTTTATTATATCTTTGGGTGCGGTGGCAGGAATAACTTCAGTCTTGTTGGTCATGATGTTAAGTCAGCCAAGAATATTCCTTGCTATGGCGCGCGATGGTTTGGTTCCCGAAAGCTTTTTCGGGGCAGTGCATGATAAATTCAGAACTCCCTGGAAATCTACAATTCTCACAGGCATTTTTGTAGCTGCTTTAGGGGGACTGCTTCCTTTAAGGATTCTTGCGGAGCTTGTAAATATTGGTACTTTATTTGCGTTTGTTATTGTTTGTTGTGCAGTATTAATAATGCGCAAAACTAATCCGGATGCTGAGCGGCCGTTTAGAGCACCCTGGGTTCCTCTTGTCCCGATCTTAGGGATACTGACTTGCTTAATGCTTATGTTTTCTCTGCCCACTGAAAACTGGTGGAGATTGATTGGATGGCTGGCTATTGGTATGTTTATTTATGTCGGGTATAGCAGAAACCACAGCAAACTAAGAGCAAAGAACAACGGAAATAACGTTAAAGATTGTTAAAGAGACTGTTTAAAAAGCCGGATATCTTGTTCCGCCTCTCTTATTAAGGGAGGCGGTTTAGGGGTTAGTATGCAAATTGCAAAGAGTATAGTGCAATATTCAGCCCTCTGCCGGAGTAGAATAAATTTCTTAGCAGAGCAAAAGTCTTATAAAACTAAAAAATGTAAATAATAACAAAGAAAATAGATAATGGATAAAGATATATTAAAATTTATTACTCATCTTTCTAATGAAAGTGGTAAAATTGTAAATAGTTATTTTAGAACAGAATTAAATGTAGAATCAAAGAAAGACGATTCTCCCGTAACTATAGCGGATAAAAAAGCTGAAGAAAAGCTTCGGGAAATCATTATGAAGGAAGTTCCTGAGCATGGAATAATTGGGGAGGAATTTGGTAAGTATAAAGAAGATGCAGAATATCAGTGGATATTAGATCCAATTGACGGGACTAAGAGCTTTATAAGCGGCTCTGTTTTGTTTGGTACACTCATCTGCCTGCTGAAAAATAATACTCCAATTTACGGGGCGATAAATCTGCCGATGCTAAATCAATTTGTTATCGGGGATAACGAAGAAACTCTTCTAAATGGTGTAAAAGTTCACGTTAAAAATTGTCCTGATATAAGCAGGGCTGTTGTTCTGACTACCGATATTAAAAATATTGAAAAGTATAGGGATATCTCAAAATTTAATAACCTGATTAAAAAATCCTCAATCTTTAGAACTTGGGGTGACTGCTATGGCTACTACCTTGTTGCATCCGGTTATGCAGATGTAATGATTGATCCTATTATGTCCATATGGGATACTGCTGCTGTTATTCCTGTTATAAGAGGGGCGGGAGGTTTGATTACAGATTTTAACGGCCTTGATGCTCTAAACAGTGACTCAGTAATTGCAGGTTCACCTGTTGTCCAAAAACAAGTAGTTGAACTATTAAAATAGTTGTTAAAATATTGGGATATCTCTGATTATTTAGATATTTTTGTGTCTATATATTCACAATCTTGTAAAAAAAGCAAAAACTGATGATAAAAAGTTACGTCAAACTATTAAGGGTTCCACAATGGATTAAAAACTTTTTTGTTTTTGTCCCGCTTATTTTTTCAAAGCATATATTTGATATAAACTATGTTGGTACTGCTTTGCTTGGATTTATGGCATTTTGTTTTACTTCAAGCATCGTTTATATTATTAATGATATGATGGATGTAGAAGCTGACAGAATGCATCCAGTTAAGAAAAATCGTCCGATTGCTTCAGGAAAAATATCGGTCCTAAATGCAGGCGTAACAGCAGTTGTTCTTTTAGCCCTTACCATCGGGTGGTTTATTTATTTCGGTGTAAATCAGTATTTCATTTTTTGCATCATAAGTTATTTTATAATAAATTTCTTATACTCGGTAAAGCTTAAACATATGGTATTGCTTGATATTTTTAGCATTGCTGCCGGTTTTATGTTAAGAGTATTGAGCGGAGGTCTAATTATAAATGTGTATATTTCAAGCTGGCTTATCCTTACTACCATGTTTATCTCCTTATTCCTTGCAATTATGAAGAGATATTCCGAGCTTGATGTCGTTTCAGAAACCGATACAAAATCTACAAGGAAAGTATTAGAGCAATATTCAAAAAGTTTTACCCAGCAAATGGCAGTAATTGCCGCCGCGGCTACTATTATTTGCTATGCTCTCTATACAGTATCGGAAAGAACTATTAAGGCTTTTAATACTGAAAATCTGATTTATACAACCCCATTTGTAGTTTTTGGAATTTTCAGATATATGTACCTTGTTTATATGGATAAAAAAGGTGAAAATACTACTGAAGTAATGATGACGGATATCCCAATGATTACAAATGTAGTTTTGTATTTTGCAATAATCACTTTGATACTTTATAACAAGATATAAGAATGAACAATGTATTTTTGCTGAGTGCATTAATTTTACTGTGTGCTTTTTTTGAAGGCGTTGAAATAGCGTTTGTTACTGCCAACAAAATTAAAATAGAAATTAAAGCACGGAAAAAGAATTTTGCAGCAATAAATGCATTATATTTTATCAATAATCCGCAGATATTTTTTTCGTCTGTATTAATTGGCAATACTGTTGTTCTAATTGCTTTTGGATCAATTTTTTCAATTTCCTTAGATCAGTTTAAACTCTCCGAGTTTGCAATTCTTATTATTTCTACATCCATAATCTTAATTTTTGGCGAGCTGCTTCCAAAATATATTTTCCGTGAAACTGCTGACAGAATTATTCTTATTTCTTCAATTCCATTAAGAATATTTACGCTGATACTTTATCCCGTAATAAAAATATTCTCCTCGGTTGCCAATATGTTTTCCAAAGATTCTGAACTGAAAGAGGGCAATATAAATCATCTTTTCAGCAAAGAAGATATTGAGCACCTTGTTAAAGAAAGCCATGAAGCCGGCGCTGTAAATAAAAGTGAAAGCAATATTATTAGCAAAGTTTTTGCTTTAGGTGACCAAAGGGTTTATGAGCCAATGCAGCCGAGAACCAATATTATTGGCGTAGAAATAAACACGACTAAAGAAGAAGTTGTTGAGTGCTTTATTGAATCGGGATACTCTAAACTTCCTGTATATGAAGAAAATCTTGATAATATTAAAGGTGTTATTTTTGCTTATGATCTTTTTACCGAACCAAAAGATATTCAAAGTATTATAAGAGATGTAATTTTTGTTCCGGAAACTAAACGCAGCATTGATATGCTAAATGAGTTTTTAGAAAAAAAAGTCTCAATAGCTATTGTAATTGATGAGTTTGGCGGAACTGCCGGCTTGGTTACTCTGGAAGACATAATGGAAGAGCTGTTCGGCGAAATTGAAGATGAATTTGATATTGAAGAAGATATTTATAAAGAGTTGAAACCAAATACTTATTTGATAAGCGGTAAAGTTGAGATTGATTTTATAAATGAAAAATTCAAGCTGGATATCCAGACTGGAGACTATGAAACTATCAGCGGGTTTATTATTTACCGGATTGGAAGAATTCCTAAGCAGGGTGAAAAAATTAAGTTGGACCATTATAACATCTTAATTGTCCGCGCAAGTCAGATGAAAATTGAACTTGTCAAAATAGAACGTATCCAAGATGCTGAATAATAAAAACAAACTTGTCCAAAAGTAACCTTTCTGCTTCTTGCCCGCCGAAGGAGAGTTGGCTGCCGACTGATAATTGCTCCGCTTTTTCCTTTTTTCATTCATATAAAAGAAGTAAATT
>JAUZPC010000019.1 GCA_030706105.1 Bacteroidota bacterium
AGATGGAAATTTAATTATGGAGCATTTTTTAGTCCCAAAACGATTGCTAATAGTATTTTATCTCCATTATCTTCAGAAACTACTGTCAGAATTGAAGAAAATTCTCAGGAAGAGAATTATAAAAAGATTTATCTGCTGAATATGTCTGCATTTCTTAATGAGAAAAATACAATCAGAGGAAGTAATTATATTCTGCACGACTTCTTTTTATTAGAAAATAATCAGGAACTGAATTTTAGGTTTAGATATTCACAAAGAAAAAGCCTGGATCAGTACAGCGGAAGTATAGAAAGAGGTTATACAAGAGAAAGAAGTATTCGCATAAAATTTAAAATGGTAGAAGAAATTACTAATCAAACCGACTATACTAATTCGCAGGATAATATAGCATCAAATACTTTAAACAACAGAGTAAGGGAAATAACCGGCAATACGATTCTTTCGGATTTCTCATATAGGCCGACAAAAAATATTGAGGTAGGATTTCAAATAAAATCCGGAAAGAATACTGATATCTACCCTTCAACCCCAACAATAATTGATATAAATGCACAGGTGTTAAGGTTCAATTATTCACTTGCAAGCGCAGGTAGAATTCATATTGAAATTGAACGTAATGAGCTAATAGCAAATACTACAAAGAATTACATCCCATACGAGTTGACCGGAGGTAATAATATAGGTAAAAATTATATTTGGCGAGCTAATATTGATTATCGTATATCTTCTTTTCTACAATCATCTGCTGCATATGACGGACGCCTTGTTGACGGGAAAGCAATTCATAATGCAAGAGCAGAAGTAAGGGCTTATTTTTAAAATGGAAATTAAAACAAAATACATTGAAGCTCATATTATTAAAATTCTTAATAATGAAATTCATTATTTAGCCTTAAAACGTGCACCTTATCAATTATTTCCTGATATATGGCAGCCTGTAACGGGAAAAATTAAAGAAAATGAAAAAGCGTATAATGCAGCCAAAAGAGAAATACTTGAAGAAACCGGTATAGTTGTTAATGAAATATTTATTCTGCCAAAAGTTACTTCATTTTATTTACATACAGAAGATGCAGTTTACCTATCCCCGGTTTTTTTATATATAGTTGAGCCTGATTCAAAGATTAAATTAAGCTCCGAGCATATAGAATTCGGTTGGATGACAATAAATGAAGTAAAAAATAAATATGCATGGTATGGACAGAGGGAATCAGTTGATGTTATCAACCAGTACGCTAGTAATAACTTTGAATATTTGGAGAAAATCTAAAAATGCAGTATATAATTATTTTTGCATAAAATACCTTTAATTTGGTCATGCAATTATCTATTTTTGAATATTATTATATTATAAATCTGGAGTAAAAATTGGGTCTTTTAGTAGTAGGATCGTTAGCACTTGATACAGTTGCCACACCTTTTGACAGAGTTGAAGAAGCCTTAGGCGGTTCAGCAACTTATGTATCATTATCCGCAAGCTATTTTAGCGGACCAGTATACTTAGTTGGGGTTGTCGGAGAGGATTTCCCAAAAGAATATATCACTCTTTTGGAAAACCACAATGTTGATTTAACCGGACTTCAAATAATAAAAGGTGGTGAAACTTTTAGGTGGTCAGGAAAATATCACTATGATTTAAATGTTAGAGACACATTACTAACTGAATTAAATGTTTTTGAGAATTTTGATCCTATCATCCCGGACAATGCAAAAAAAGCAAAATTTGTATGTCTTGGAAACATAGATCCAACTCTTCAGATGAAAGTATTAGATCAGTTAGAAAGTCCGCAGCTTATAGTATGCGATACCATGAATTATTGGATTGAAGGTAAACGCGAAGAACTGCTTAAACTGTTAAAGAGGGTACACGTCTTAATAATTAATGATTCTGAAGCCAGATTGCTTGCTGACGAGCCCAATCTTATAAAAGCTGCAAAAAAAATTAAAAATTTAGGCCCTAATACTCTTATCATTAAAAAAGGTGAGCATGGCGCTTTACTTTTTAGTGATGATACTGTTTTTTCCGCTCCTGCATATCCTATGGAAATGATATTTGATCCAACAGGTGCCGGCGATACTTTTGCAGGCGGTTTTACCGGATATCTCCACAAAACTCAGGACTTATCAGTTGAAAATATGAAACGTGCTGTTATTTACGGCAGTGTTATGGCTTCATTCTGTGTTGAACAATTCAGCACTAAAGCATTAGAAGATCTGATGTATTTAAGAGTACACGACAGATTTACAGACTTTTTGAGATTATCAAAATTTGATGAAAAAGACTGATTATTTTGCAATTGACTTTGTTGACGGGCAATTGGAATTTCTTGATCAAACGAAATTGCCATTAGCAGAAGAATATTGCAAGACAGATAATTATGAAATAATAGCTCAGGCAATTGAGGTATTAAAATTAAGAGGCGCACCGCAAATAGGTGTCGCCTCTGCTTATGCTTTGGCTTTATCAATAAAAAATTCCGCATTGGAAGACATTGATTCTACTTTTAATACAGCGTATAACAGATTAGCCTCAACACGCCCAACAGCCGTGAATTTATTTTTTGCATTAAACAGAATAAAAAACGTCTATAAGGAAAATAGTTTCAGAAATGATGTTTATTCACTTCTGATTGAAGAAGCAAAAAAGATTCATTCTGAAGATATAGAAAAATGCAAAGCGATCGGCAAAAATGGTTTAAGAATATTCAAGAAGAAAGCAAATATTCTAACACATTGCAATACAGGTAAACTTGCAACTTCCGGGGATGGAACGGCATTTAATATAATCAAAACTGCATTTGAAGAAGGATTAGTAAATCATGTCTATGCAGACGAAACCCGCCCTCTGCTTCAAGGAAGTCGTCTTACGGCATTTGAATTAGAGAAGTGCAACATTCCATTTTCAATACAAACAGACTCAATGGCCGCAGTATTGATGAAAGAAGGGAAAGTTGATCTGGTTATTACAGGAGCTGACAGAATTGCATTAAATGGTGATTCCGCTAACAAAATCGGGACTTATGCTCTGGCAGTATTATGTAATTTCCATAATATTCCATTCTACATAGCCGCTCCCACAACTACTTTTGATAAGAATATCTTAACTGGCGCAGAAATTGAAATCGAATTCCGAAATAAAAAAGAAGTAATTGAAATAAATAACACTGAAGTAACAAAGAACAGCTATGATGTTTATTCACCGGCTTTTGATGTTACTCCTTCTTTTTTAATAACAGGAATAATAACGGAAAATGATTTTTATACTTTCCCTTATAATTTCCTCTATGACTAATATTCTTAAAACTGAAGCAATTGTATTAAATAAAATTAATTACGGTGATACAAGCAAAATTGTAAATTTGTTTACAAAAGATACGGGGAAAGTATCTGTAATTATTAAAGGGGGAAGAGACAGTAAATCAAAAATCGGGAAAATCACCGACCCATTAAACTACCTGCAAATAATCTATTATCAAAAAGATACCAGGGAAATACAACTGCTTACAGAAGCAGATCTTTTATTATTTTTCCATAATATAAAAAGTGACATTGACCGTTTAAGTTATGCTTCAGCAACACTGGAATTGTTTATTAAACTAATCCCTGAAAACGAGTATAATTTAAGATTATTTAAAGGATTATTAAAAATTTTAGGATTACTGGACGATGTAACGACCAGTCCTATAGACCTTTTTTGTAGTTTCCTTATGTTCTTTATAAAAGAAATCGGTTACGAAATTCAGCTTGAAAACTGTGTAATATGCGGTGAAGCAACGCTAAATAATTTGTCATTGGGTTATAATTATGAAAAGGGTATTTTTTGCAATAGCTGTAAAAAAAACAATTTTTTTGAAACTAATATTCAAACGGAACTTTTTAATTATTTAATTAGTCTAAAAACAAATAAAAAGAACTATGAAACAAATACAAAGGTTAAAGAAGACGCAATTAAATTTATGGAAAAGTTTTTAAAATATCATTTTACGGATTTTAAAGAATTGCAGTCATTAAGATTAAAATAATCTAAAAATAATGAAACTATAATGGAGGAAATATTATCTATGAAAAATAAAAAAATATTAAGCATCGGAGTATTGGCAGCAGCAGGTATTCTATTTTGTGCAATATTAGTTTCCGGATTTGGTTTGGTAAAACCTTCCTATGCTAATTTTCAACTTGGTGCAAGCCGGCCGCCGGTAAATTTGGATGCTGATGCAAATTCATTTAGTAAAGCTTTTATAGAAGTAGCAGAAAAAGTTACACCTGCTATTGTTCAAATATCTGTTGTCTCAGAACGTACAGACGATCCTCACAATGATTTCTTCTTCTTCCCATTTAAAGATATGCCAAAAGAGCAAAAAGGCTCCGGCAGCGGGATAATTATCTCTGAGGATGGTTATATAATTACTAATAATCACGTAGTAGAAAATGCTTCAAAAATAGATGTGAACTTATATGATAAAAGATCTTTCTCCGGAAAAGTTGTTGGCAGAGATCCTTTAACAGATTTAGCTGTTATTAAAATTGATGCAAAAGGTTTGCCTATGGCTTACTTAGGAGATTCTGATGGGTTAAAAGTTGGACAGTGGGTTATGGCTATCGGCAATCCGCTTGCCTTAACTTCTACAGTAACTGCCGGTATAGTTAGTGCAATTGGCAGAAGTAAACTTGGACTAATAAAAGATACATATGGCGTAGAAAATTTTATTCAGACTGATGCAGTAATTAATCCGGGAAACAGCGGTGGCGCATTAGTTGATTTATCCGGTGCTGTAATTGGAGTAAACTCCGCAATTGCATCTTCAGGAACAGGTACTTATATAGGTTACGGTTTTGCCATCCCAATCAACTTGGCTAAATCTGTTGCCAAGGATTTAATTGAGCACGGAAAAGTAAGCCGTGGTTATATAGGAATTAACATTGGTGATGTTGATGCAGACTTAGCAAGATCTTTAGGGCTGAATAAACCCAAAGGTGTTATAGTACAGGGCTTAGTTAAAGATGGTGCCGCAGCAAAAGCTGACATTAAAGAAATGGATGTAATTCTTAAAGTTGACGGTAAAGAAGTTGACGCACCAAATGAACTTCAAAGTTTAATTGCTTCCAAGTCCGCAGGCTCTGTAGTTACCCTTACTATTTGGAGAGACGGAAAGGAAATGGAGAGAAAAGTTACTTTGAAGGCAAGAGATAACGATGCCAAGACTGAAGTAGCTTCAAATGAGGAAAATAATGAAGTAGAAAAAGAATCAAAAAATTCTACTTTGGCATTTGATGAAATAGGATTGACCGTTGCTAATTTATCTGCTGCTGATAAAAAGAGCTATAATGTTGAGTCCGGAGTGAAAATTACAGATGTTAAACCTTATAGCAAGGCGGATGATAAAAATTTAGCACCAAATTTTGTAATTATTGAGGCCGGAAAGAAAAAAATTAAAAATATCCATGACCTAAAAACGGCTATTGAAGATAAACGTGGATCTGCCGTTCTGTTAAAAGTACAAGATATTAAAGGGACAAGCAGATATATAGCTGTTGACATTCCAAAAAAATAATTGATCAATTCTTCTTAAAACGTCTCATTATTGAGACGTTTTTTTTATATTTAAAGCAATAATAAAAACATTTATATATGATAAGATTTTTGACAGCCGGTGAATCACACGGCAAAGCTTTATCCACTATCGTTGATGGATTTCCATCAAATATTAGAATATTAAAATCTGATATTGATTTTCAATTAAAACGCAGGCAGGTAGGATATGGCCGTGGGGAAAGGATGTCAATTGAAAGTGATACTGCAGAAATATTATCCGGTATCAGGCATGGAAAATCACTTGGTTCTCCGATATCTCTTCTTATTAGCAATAAAGACTGGGAAAATTGGGAAGATATCATGTCTTCCGAAGAATTAACTAGCGAAATATCTAAAGTTACTATACCTCGTCCGGGACATGCGGATTTAACAGGTGTTTCTAAATATAACTTTAACGATATCAGGAATTCAATTGAAAGATCTTCTGCAAGAGAAACAGCAGCAAGAGTTGCAGCCTGTTCAATCGCAAGAATATTTCTAAAGGAATTTGATATTACAATTGGAAGTTTTGTTGAAAGTGTTGGTGGAGTATTTTCTGACAACAACATTTATCATCTTTTATTGAGTAACAACTATCATGATAATAAATCAATTATAGCGCTCAGTACTTCTGCCGATAAAAGTGATTTAAGAGTGTTGGATAGTGTTCATGAAAAGAAAATTAAGAATCGAATTGATGAGGTGAAGGAAAAGGGGGATACACTTGGGGGAACGATGGTTGTCTTTGCCGTGGGTCTCCCTGTAGGCCTGGGTTCCTTTATGCAATATGACCGGAGATTGGATGCTGAAATAACGAGCAGTATAATGTCTGTAAACGCTGTTAAAGGTATTGAAATTGGAAGTGGATTCAATTCTGCCGTAAATACAGGTTCATCAAATAATGATGTTATAGAATTGGCAGGTGGTAATATTGGGCATCGGACAAATTATTCCGGTGGAATTGAAGGGGGCATCTCTAATGGAATGCCTTTAATAATTAGAGCTGCCATGAAGCCAATTTCTACATTGGCGAACCCTGTTGAGACTATTGATCTGAGTAAAATGCTTCCCGTAAAGAGCAGATGGGAAAGAAGTGATTTTACTGCCGTACCTTCTTGCTCGGTAATTGCTGAATCTATGTTGTGTTGGTCTATAGCAAAATTGTTTATAGAGAAATTTGGAGGTGACTCCATAGAAGAAACGAAGGATAATTACAATTCTTATATGTTAAAATTGAATAATAGAATAAAGGATAATTTCAAATAGATATGATAAATATTAAAATGTTTAGCTTTAATCCATTTTGTGAAAATACATTTATTGTTTCCAATAAAAATGATGGTATTATTATAGACCCTGGATGCTTATATGATGACGAATTTGTAGAATTAGATACTTATTTAGCACAAAATAAAATTGATGTTAAAGCTATTTTAATTACGCATGGGCATTTAGATCATGTATTCGGATGTAAATATATTGCAAATAAATATAACACAAAAATTTATTTGCCGGAATTAGACAAACCTTTATATGATGATCTTGAGCAGCAGTCAATACAATTTAATATTGAATTAGATATGCCTCCCGCTCCTGATTACTTAATAAAAAATGAAGACACTTTAACTTTATGTGATTTTAAGATTAAACCTCTATTTACACCGGGGCATTCGGCCGGAGAAATGTGCTACTTTTTTGAACAAGATAATGTTTGTTTCACGGGTGATGTATTATTCTCAGGGAGTATCGGCAGAACGGATTTGTGGCAGGGGAATTATAATACAATTATTAACTCTATAAAGAATAAGTTGTTTACGCTTAAAGATGATGTAGTTATTTATCCGGGTCACGGAGAAGAAAGCACTATCGGAAATGAAAGACAGAATAATCCTTTTTTCACATAGACTTTCTTAAAATATTATCATTTATTGAAAGAATTTAGGAATGTTAATTAATCTATCATATAACCCTTCTACATATTGGGAAAGCGTTCAACTTGAAGAAGCAAAGAACAGCTATGGAAGAATAATAGATATTCCATTTCCTATTATATCTCCTACATCAAAATTGAAAGAAGTGAAGCAATTAGCAAAAGATTATCTTGAAAGGATTAAATCCATAATTGAATTTTCAAAAGATACAAACAAGGCTGTACATATTATGGGTGAGCAGACTTTTACTTTTGTCCTTTTATGTAAATTGAAAGAGTTAAATATAAAAGCAGTATCGTCAACAACAGTAAAGGTACAAGATAAAAATCTTATAAACTCGAAATCTGAATTCGTGTTTTTTAGAGAATACTATTGAACATTTTTAGGCAAACTGATAAAAAATGTTGTGCCTTCGTCAGGTATACTCTTAAACCATATTTTCCCATTGTGCTTTTCAACCATCTCTTTACAAAGGATTAGGCCCAAACCGGTTCCTTTTTCTTTATTTGTCCCAAGAGTAGAATAATTCACATCCAATTTGAACAATTTATCTTGGGCCTCATATGGAATACCTTGTCCCTGATCTTTTATATAGATTACTGACTCTTTGAGTTCAGTATCGTCAAACCCAATTGTAATAGAACTTCCTGAATTGGAAAATTTAATAGCGTTGGAAATAATATTCCTGATAATAGTATCAAGCATATTATTATCTGCATACACAACAGCCTGTTCAGGTGCTCTATTATCCAATGTAACGTTTTTCTGAGAAGCCTGCAGTTTCAGAAAATTACAAATTTGATTTATCGATTGATATAAGTTAAAGGATTTAGGTACAAAATCGATTTTGCCTAATTGCATTCTGGACCATTGCAAGAGATTATCTAAAAGTTTATAAGTATCATTTGCAGTAATGTGTATTATATTTATATATTCCAACAGACTGGATTCTGAAAGCTCTTTAAAGTCGTCTTTGATAATTTCTGAAAAACCCAATAAGGCAATAAATGGAGTCCTTAAATCATGAGCAATTATGGAAAAGAATTTATCCTTTGTGGCTACCAGACCCTCAAGCTCATGATTAGAAGCCACCAATTTCTTTTTTGTGAGTTGAAGCTCAATATGTGTATGAACTCTGGCCAATAGTTCATTATTATTAAATGGTTTTGTAACATAATCAACCGCTCCTAATTCAAAACCCCTGATAATGTCCTCATTTTCAGTTTTTGCAGTCAGAAATAAAATAGGAATATCTTTAGTAAGCAGATCATTTTTTAATGCTTTGCATACTTCAAAGCCATCCATTCCCGGCATTTGCACATCAAGCAAAATTAGATCCGGTAATCTGGAGTGTGCAATAGAAATAGCTGCTTCGCCATTTGAAGCAATGGCGATTTGAAATCCTTCATTTTTGAAAATATTTCCTAAAACTTTAAGATTTTCAACTATGTCATCAACAAGTAGTATTAAAGGTTGTTTTTCTGAGTAATGTTTCATAATGTAAAGTTAAAATAAATCTGTAAAATTGGTTATCGCTGCATTTATTCTGTCATAGTTATATGAATCAGATTCAGTATACAGAAAATTACCATAATTAACAAGACAGTCTATATTATTTTCCGTACCATAATTTTTTATTATATGAGCACAATTCTGTATTTCATCAATAATCATCCCGGTTTTTGCTTCCAACAACTTAGGTAGTATATTTTCTTTAATATCATTTTTTTTATCCGCAGGTATAGATAATTCTATTTTTAAAATATCAGTATGAGTTGTAATATCGCTATAATTAATTGTAGAATCATTCATTTGAAGCTCATCGTATCTTACATCCTTGAAATAAATGATAAATCTGGACCCAACACCTTGCTGACTTTCTACAGTAATAGTACCGTTCATCATTTCTACCAGTCTTTTTGTAATTGTTAATCCAAGACCTGTACCGCCATATTTTCTTGTATTTTGGCCTTCTTGCTGCCTAAAGGCTTTAAAAATGTTTTCAAATTCATTCTCGGCAATTCCTATACCGCTATCTTCAATTACAATAAACAGATCCAATAATTTGTTTTCTTTTAAAAACTGATCTATTATAATTTTAACATATCCTTTGTTTGTAAACTTTATGGCATTTCCAACTAAATTTACTAATACTTGTCTTAATCTAATTTCATCTAATAAGACAGAATTTGCAAAATTATTATTGTATTTAATTGATAAATTCAATTTCTTTTCATTTATTTTATAATTGAAGAAGTTAACTACTTCATTTACAATTTCGCTTAGTTTAAATACTGAATATGTAATATCTAACCTTCCTGCTTCAATTTTTGAAAGATCCAGTAAATCATTTACAATAGTTAATAAATTATTTCCGCCTTTTTCAATAGATTCGATATATTTAAGAGATTCTTGGTCTGTCATACTCCTTTTTAACAAATCTGAATATGCCAGAATGGAATTTAATGGTGTTCTAATCTCATGACTGATGTTTGCGACGAACTCACTCTTAACTTTATTTGCCTGTTCAGCTTTATCCTTTGCATTTATAAGCTGAATATCCATCATTTTTCTATCAGTTATGTTTCTTGATAAGCCCTGATAACAAATTAAATTATTCTCTGAATCAAAGATAAGGTCAAGCTGAATCTCTACCCAAATAACAATACCGGATTTGCATACCTGCTTAAGCTCGCAAATAATACTTTTATTCTTTTTAAGGTAGCTGATATATTTTTGAAAATATTTTACAGAGACAGCCGGTAATAGTTTAGTAAAAGGTTCTCCTAAAAGCTCTTGTGGATAATATCCCAGCAAATGGAAGCAAGAAGGAGTTAAATAAATAAAATTCAAATCTCTATCTAATTGGAAAATAAGATCGCTTATCTTTTCTGTAATAAATTTGTATTTTTCTTCACTTTGCTTTAACTTTTCTTCATCTAACTTACGTTTTGTTATGTCTCTAATGGAAACGACTAAGACATTATCTTTGCTTAGGTTTATTGATCGGGACAGCACTTCAACTGAAATTCTTGATCCGTCTTTTTTTATCAGAAATGTTTGTGGAGGTGTTGTATTATTGCCGGTTATTTTCAGTTCAAAATCAGGGCTGAAAAGGTTAGATACCTTTATACTCTTTACCTCTTTTCCGGAATACCCGGTTAATAATTCAAAATTATTGTTTACATCAACAATAGTATTATCCTGATATATGAAAATAGCTTCAAAAGAGGCATTACTTAATTGTTTAAATCTTATTTGATTCCTTTTAGTTATAATAATTAGTATTAACGAAAAAATAATGATAACTAAAAAAACAGAAATTATAATCTTTATATAGAATGAATCAGACTTGTTCTTTTCCAGCAGCCTATCAATTTCAGCCTGCTTTTCATAAGATTCTATTGCTGTTCTTACCTCAATGTTTTTCCCGGATAAATTCTCCTCAATAATTAATTTTGCAAGAGAATCAGTGATGCCTATATATTTAATAATTGAATCCGGTTTATTAATAAGAGCAAAATATTGGATGTATAAGTTATATGAATTCCTTTTTTCATTTAATAAATTAGATTGTTCTACCAGTTTGATCGTTTTTTTAATTGACTCTTCGGCTAATACTTTTTTATTCTGTTTAATATAGATACCGGAAATTTTATTATAGACATTTATGATATTCATAAAATCATTTATATCTGTAAATTGCTTTAATGCTAAATAATAATTATCAAGTGCCTGAGAATAAATATTTTTCTTAAGATACAGATCACCAAAATCATCATAAACTTTGCCTAAGTATTTATTATCTTCAATGCGCCTATTCTTAATACTTAGCAAAATAGTCATGCTTGAATCTAGATACTTTTCAGCTAAAGCAAGTTTATTTAATTTAGTATAAACCGAACCTATATATTGTAATGAGTGGGCAATATAAAAAGGATTGTTACTCTTTTTCCGTAATTCTAACGCAATCTTGTAATATCGTAAAGCCTCATTAAAATTATTAAATTCCATTTCAATTAAGCCAAGGTTATTATTCATTACTGATAAGCCGTAATATTCTTTGGTCTCATTAAATAAGGCGGCAGCTTTTAAATAATATTTCTTGGAAATTTCAAAAAGCTTTTGATGATAATATGCATTTGCTATTTCACCAAAATTATAGCCAATCGCATTTTTATCATTTAGTTCCGTCAGTACCTTGTAATTTAATAAATAGAACTCCATCGCAAAATAGTAGCTTCCCTGGTTAGAATATAGCCTGGCCAAAATGCTGTAAGTGTTTGACAGATTCCTCTTCGAGTCATTTGCTAAAAAAAGATCCTTAGCTTTTTGAAGATATTTTATACTCTCTAAGGGTTTTGTTACCGAAGTACTTTTTCCTAATTCAAAAAGGATATTTGCATAATTAGTATCCTTACTATTTTGCAATTCATATTTATGAAGTTGCTTTTTAAGCGCATCGATATTTTCACTTTGGGCATAAATATTCTTAAGCGGGATTAAAAAAAGTGCTAAAATAAAACAAATTATCATTTTATTTTGAAATTTTATTTCTTTCATTCTAAAGTGTTATTTTCCTATGCTCATTACTAATTTGATATTATTTTTCTTTGTTATTTGTAATTAAATATTTAAATTACTATAAGTTAATAACTAATAAAAGAATAAAATGAATACTATAAAGCCCCAAAGATTAAGAAAAGGTGATTTAATTGGAATTATATCTCCGGCATCAGCTCCCGATGATTTAACAAGGATTGAAAAAGGAGTGCAATATTTAGAGAAACTGGGATATAGGACATTGATAGGGAAAAATTCAAGTAACTATTATGGATATCTTGCCGGAACTGATGAGGAACGTGTCAGTGATTTGCATGATATGTTCAAAAATAAAGAGGTAAAAGCTATTTTTTGTACGCGCGGGGGGTATGGAACTCCAAGGCTATTAAGCAGAATAGATTATAGACTCATTAAAAAGAATCCAAAAATATTTGTTGGCTATAGTGATATAACTGCACTGCAATTGGCTTTTTACAAGAAATGTGGCTTGATTACTTTTGCCGGTCCTATGCTTGCAGTGGATTTTTATAATAACGTAAGCAGTTTTACTGAAGAGTTCTTCTGGAGTCTGGTTACTTCAAATAAAAAACTTGGAAAAATCAAGCAGCCGGAGAATAAAAGTATTAAAAAATATTTAAAGAATTCCGCTGAAGGAGTCGTTTTAGGCGGTAATTTAGCTTTAGTTACAAGTATAATGGGAACTGAATATTTCCCATCTTTCGAAAATAAAATTCTTATGATTGAAGAAGTTGGGGAATCACCTTATAGAGTTGACCGCCTGTTGAACCAATTAAAACTTGCCAAAGTGTTTGAAAAAGTTAATGGTGTGCTGGTGGGAGAATTTACAGATTGTGATGAAGAAGACAGTACAAAAAGATCATTAACCTTAGATCAGGTGTTTGATGATTATTTGAGTGGTCTAAATGTAAATGTAACTTTGAATTTCCAACATGGACACATAAAAGATACAATTACCGTTCCTTTCGGCACCAAAATTAAAATAAATTCATTAAAAGAGAATATTGAATTCTTAGAGTCTGCCGTGGAATAAAAGGGGAAAGTTTGATTACCTTTTAATTATTCTAATTATATTATATTTGTCAGATAAATAAAATGGATTTATAATGAAACCGAAAAGAATTCTTTGGGTTGATGACGAAATAGATTTGTTAAGATCACATATTATTTTCCTTTCTGAAAAGGGATATGAAGTTGATACTGTAACAAATGGAGAAGATGCATTAAGTAATGTTAAAGAAAACATATATGATTTAATATTTCTGGACGAAATGATGCCTGGAATGGGTGGTCTGGCAACTCTGGGGCACATTAAGGATATCAATCCGAACATTCCTGTTGTAATGATTACTAAAAGCGAAGAAGAAACTTTAATGGATGAAGCTATTGGAGGAAAAATATCTGATTATTTAACCAAACCTGTTAATCCAAGTCAGGTGCTTTTAGTATGTAAAAAAATACTTGAGGGAAAAAGAATTAGCGGTCAATTTGCAGCAAAAGACTATCTGCAGGACTTTAATGAAATATCACAACAGCTATTAAATAATTTAGATTATTCAGAGTGGATTAATGTATATCAGAAGTTAGTAAATTGGGATATGGAATTAGATACTCATCCGGATATAGGATTACGCCAGACATTAAATGATCAGAAGAAAGAAGCTAATAAAGAGTTTTCAAAATTTGTTGAGAAGAACTATAAGTTCTGGGTAAATAACGAGAAAGATGAATATTCTCCTCCTTTATCACCAGGAATAGTAACCAGAAATGTTGAAAAGTACTTATCAGACAGCAACGCAAGTGTTTTCTTTTTTGTTATTGATTGCCTTAGACTTGATCAATGGCTTATTATGGAAAAACATCTTCTTGATTACTTCAAAATAGAAAAAGAGTATTATTATTCAATTCTGCCAACTGCCACACCTTATTCCAGGAATGCACTCTTTGCAGGTTTATATCCCAGCGAAATAGAAAAGAACTATCCAAATTTATGGACAAATGGTGACGATGATGAAAGAAGCATGAATAAATATGAAAAGGAATTACTTCAGGCACAATTGGACAGAAAGAGAATTAAGCTAAGAAACGATCTTAAATACATAAAAATAATTGATCCAGAAGTCGGAAGAAACTTTGAACAGAATATTTTATCATATCAAAACACTCAATTTACTGCTGTAGTTGTAAATTTTTTGGATATGATTGCACATGGCAGATCAGATTCAGATATTCTAAAAGAAATAGCCCCGGACGAAGCCGCATACCGCTCATTAACAAATGCATGGTTTACACATTCCTCCTTACTGGCCACTTTTAAATTACTTTCAAAAATGAGTAATGCCAAGATAATTATAACCACAGATCACGGCAGCATTCGTTCTTTAAGAGGGGCAAAAGTACTTGGAGATAAAGAGGCTTCAACAAATTTAAGATTTAAATATGGCAGAAATCTAAAAGTAGATGAAAAAAATGCAATATTTATTAAAAATTTAGCTGATTATAAGTTACCCAAGCGAGGTGTTACAATCAGTTATATCATTGCAAAAGAAGATTATTATTTCGTTTACCCAACAGATTATCATAAATTTTTAACTTATTATAAAGATACTTTCCAACATGGAGGCATATCTATGGAAGAAATGATTCTTCCTGTTATTACCATGGAGCCTAAATAATGAATTTTCCGATCAAATTTATTTCGAATAATGAAAATGATACGAAAAATATAGCACTGGAATTAACTAAAATTCTAACAAATGGTGATATAGTTGTTTTAGATGGAGATTTGGGAGCAGGAAAGACATTTTTAGTTAAGCAATTTGCCAAGTTATTCAACTTGGAGAATGTGAACAGCCCAACATTTGCAATTGTTAATGTATATGATGGTGAAATTAAAATAAACCACTTCGATTTTTATAGGATTGAAGAACAACGCGAATTACTTGATATAGGATTCAATGACTATATTAGTGATCAAGATGCCATTACTTTTATTGAGTGGGGAAGTCTTTACAGTGAATTATTACCTAATAAATGTTATATAATTAGTATTACGTTTGATGAAGAACTCAATAGGATATTTGAAATTAATAGAAGAGACAAATGATTATAACAAAAAATAATATTAAACCTATTCTTGCAATTGAAACTTCTAACGAATTATGTAGTGTATGTATATATTTTTCTGAAAATAATTTTTTCTCGACAGAAATATTATTAAAAAATTCTCATTCCGAAAAACTTTTTGGCTTAATCGATTTCTTAATATCACAGGCCAAAATTGAATTAAAGGACTTAGAATGTATTGCTGTTTCATCAGGTCCCGGTTCTTTTACAGGGCTAAGGATTGGAATAGCTGCTGCAAAAGGACTGGCATTAGGAGCTTCTCTTCCAATTGTTTTAGTTCCGACTTTTGATGCGGCTGCTTTTCAGGTAAGCTCTTTTCTACCAAACGATGTTAGTTATGTTATAACATCTAAGGTAAATAATGATGATTTGTACTTTTCCAAGTATGGAACTACAGGTAATGGTTTTGAGAATATTATTCCTCTTGAAATTATACCGAATATTGAACTTGAAGTAAAATCAGAAAACTGTATAATTTATGGAAATGTTAAATATGATTATGTAAGAAGAATATTAACATTACCAAATGCTGAATTCATAGCCCGCTGGGTTAATAAATATGGTAAAGACTTAATTACCTATAATTATGATTTTTTAGAACCAAACTATTTTAAAAATTTTATTGTAAAGGAAAGAAAAAAATGATTAAAAAAACTTTATTATTAATATATTTCTGCAGTTTAATTTCTTTTGCTCAGATTTTAGTACCGAAAATTTATGTTACTCCCACGGATTTTGATTTTGGAACGATAGAGCAAGGCAAAGTTGTAACTCATAATTATGTTGTTGTTAACAATGGAACAGATACATTAAAGATTTATGATGTAAGGCCTGGGTGCGGTTGTACTGCCGCTAAACCGGAAAAGAACATATTGTTACCCGGAGAAAGCACTAAAATTAAAATTGATTTTAATAGTGAAGGCCGTGAAGGACAACAAGAGAAATACGTCTCCATATTAACTAATGATCCGAAACAACCACAATATCAAATAAAGTTTCACGGAATTATTAAGAAAAAGCCAATTGATCTTACTGTTAATTCACGAATCTCTTTTAAAGAAACTGATCACAATTTCGGTAAAGTGAAAGAAGGAGCTAAAGTAGATTACACTTTTACTTTTACAAACGTTGGGAAGGTAGATTTAGTAGTTAACGATGTTAAGACCAATTGCGGATGTACTGCTGCATTGATTTCCAGTAAACTGATTAAACCAGGGAAAGAAGGTACTATAAAAGTTGAGCTGGATACAAAAGATAGAGAAGGTAAAATGAGCCGAAATATCACAATATATTCTAATGATCCTGAAGAACCTTCAAAAATTATAAGTATTTTTGCTGAAGTAATAAAGCAATAACATGGCTTGGTTTAGACGATCTAAAGAAAATATATTAAGCGACACGCTTAAAAAAGAAATCCCGGACGGATTATGGGAAAAATGCCCTGATTGTGGTGAGATTATACATAAGAAACAACTTGAAGATAACCTTTGGACTTGTTCAAAATGTAAATATCACTTTAGAATCGGAAGCAAGCAGTATGTTGATATCCTTTTAGACAAAGGAACGTTTAAGGAAATAAATAAAAGGATGAAATCTGCCGACCCTTTGCTTTTTGTTGATACAAAGAAGTATTCCGACAGAATTACTGCTTCAATGAAAAATACCGGGCTTAATGATTCAGTGAGAACCGGAGTAGGAAAGTTAAACGGAATTAACGTTGCATTTGGATGTATGGATTTTTCATTTATTGGAGGGAGCTTAGGCTCTGTTGCCGGTGAAAAGATCTCCAGACTGATTGACAGGGCGGCAAAGGATAGAATTCCTTTGATAATTATATCTTCAAGTGGTGGTGCCAGAATGATGGAAGGCGCGTTTTCTTTAATGCAAATGGCAAAGACTTCAGCAAAACTTGCACATTATTCTGAATTAAAACTCCCCTATATCTCTTTACTTACAAATCCAACCACAGGAGGAACAACTGCAAGTTTTGCAATGTTGGGAGATATAATTATTGGAGAACCAAAAGCTTTAATAGGATTTGCCGGTCCCCGGGTTATAAAACAGACAATTGGTAAAGACTTGCCAGAGGGCTTCCAGACCGCTGAGTTTATATTAGAA
>JAUZPC010000190.1 GCA_030706105.1 Bacteroidota bacterium
AAATATGCACGAAGCAGGTTTATCTTTAAAACTGAATGAAAGTCTTGTTTCAGTTCCATTTACCTCAATTGGCTTAATAATTCTCTCTTTATCTGTATTTACCATAACAGTTGTAAAAAAATGATAAGGCTTATTATTCTGCTTTATAACAAGTTCCGTCTGCCAATGTCCGTCTTTTTGATTTAAGGATATATCAACTTTTAGTTGAGGGA
This sequence comes from Bacteroidota bacterium, assembly GCA_030706105.1. Classification (GTDB taxonomy): domain Bacteria; phylum Bacteroidota; class Ignavibacteria; order Ignavibacteriales; family Ignavibacteriaceae; genus JAUZPC01. The sequence goes on from JAUZPC010000190.1 coordinate 213, forward strand.
GGTCGTCTCGCTCTATCCACTGACTTATAAACTCCTTAATGTCTTTTTTCGCTGTTTCACCAAATGCTGAATAAATATCGTTATTGGTAATGTCTTTTTCTTTAAAATTGTTATGGATCATGTTCATGGTATTTAAGAAAATATCATTACCTAAATATAAACGAAGTTGGTGTAGTGCATAAGTTCCTTTTATGCGGGGTATTTGATATTGTTTATATTCATTATAAACTGTCTTAGAGTTTATTGGAGCAATTGTACCCTCCCTGTTAAAATTATACAATAGGCGTATATTCAGCTCGTTAAGCTCGTCTTTGCTATAAGTAATTGCTTTCATTTCTTGATCAGGCATCGCATTTAACAAATTCCAATAAGCTGCGGTTCCGCTAATGAACCAGTTAACATTATCAGATGAAGGATAAACCGTGTTGTGCCAAAGTGCTTTTTTGTCGACAGAAAAATTATCTTTTACTTCATCAGCAGAAACTTTGCCTTCTGTTTGTTCCTTTATAGGTATCCTGTTTCTTAATTCTTCAATTTTATCAGTAAAAAATATAGGGCTAATTACTGAATAGCCAAGTGATAACCTGGGAATCGCTCCCGGAAAATCCGGTATTCTGCCGTTTTCATTTACAAATGTCTCCCTTTGCGTAACCTTGCCGTAATTAGCAAAGAACATCATCCTTTCAGCCATTTCAGAAGTAGTCAATTTACCGTCGCATGCGTGGGGGCGGTTAACAGGTGATGAATTAAACAGATTAATGCCTGATATAGCATCAATTTTTCCGTAGTTGCTATCATAAAACTGGGTAAAGGATAAGTCCCTGTTTACCGGTCTGAAAGATAAATCATAAGGGGCATTATTGTCATTTACTCTATACTCCTTCCTAACATCAAGGGATTTATTATTGTTGTCGCTAAAATACCAATCCTTCTGATTTCCGTAAAAATCATTCTTGGTGCTTCGCCAAAGCTTATATTTATAAGTCCCAAGGATAAGTATGGCCGTTTCATCATTTTTTGTATCACCAATAAGCCAGTCGTTTGTATACAGGCCGTTATTTTGTTTAGTAAGAATATCTACAACATCATCAATATTGTTGGCATACTGGGCGGCTTTCCTTATCCTGTTGGACATTGGCGTCCCTTCAGGGTTAAATGGTCCCTGATTAACAGTCGTTTCACCAATCATTATACCTTTATCGTTAATATAGAAGTCTGTGCCTGAATGGATACCGCCCGGAAATGTCTCATAAACTAAACGGTTACCTTTTGAGGGGATTACATCCACAAAAATATTCCAGCTTGGGCCGGTATATCCATTCCACATAAATAACTGCCCAAAAACTATACGGCTATCTTTAGTTGCGGATTTGGTAGCCAGAAAACCAGAGCATTTATGAAGACGTTCCTGTATTAATAAATCATCTTCTTGTGAAAGAAAAGATTTACCGGTAATTTGATTTGGTGTAACTGTTAATGCATCTTGCGAATAGTCAATATCTATATCTGAGTTTAATGTTACGATATCAAGAAGATCTATGGCCCGGCCGAAGATAGTTGCCCCCGCTTTAGCTGCTCCGTCTGCAATTCCCTTCATTTCCGATAAGTATTCCTCGTCATATTTACGAAGGAAAACAGCATCCGCTGCATATCTTAAATCATTCCAGCCGTTCTGCGGTAAGGAGTTATTCTTTTTATAAGCCAGCTTATTAATAAACTCTTTCAATTCAGATGCAGCCAAATATCCATGTTGTACCCCACGTTGATAGGGTTCTCCTTCAATATGCATAAATATCCAGCCCTTGTCTTCAAAGCGGAATGCTTTGCCATACCATTTAATAGACTCATAAGGGATATACTCCGTAATATCTTTTACTTCTTCCAGAGAGATATCATCAAACCAGACCTTGCCGGAAGCGCCCCCGTTATATCCAAAATTTAAACTTATTCTATCTTCTTTTGTAGTCGCAATAAATAGAACCTCAATTTTTTTCCAATCCTGCGTACCTCCGGCTGCTTCCGAGTGGTTGGTAAAAGGGAAAGATGACATACTTATGCAGGCAGGGAGTGAAGTGGGGTATTGGCTTTCCGGTTTGGTAACTGCATTTTGCGTCTTAATAAAAGCCGAGAGTTTGTATAAGATCCCAACTTTAAATTTTATCGGGGAGGAAAGTAGAGAAACTGAATTATAGTCCTGGTGTACTACACAAATGCTTCTTAAACCTGAATGACAAATGTTATCAGTTTTAATTTCTGAGCTTGTGGCGTTTTGTGCAGTCCATGATAAAGGAAGAGACTGTGCATCTATGTTTTCAAAACTCGGGTTAGAAATTTCTATCTGCTGAGTGAAGCTCACGGAAGACAATATACAAAAGAAACAAAGGGATGTAAAAATGGAGTAATAGTATTTCATTGAGAATCCTAAAAATATGCATTATTTATTAAATATAATTTACCATATCTAATAATTAAATTCAATGCGGGCATTGAACTATTGGACTCCTGAAAAGAAGTATTAATATGGTAAAAAAGATTAAGGTCGGCTAAAATTACAGCCTGTAATGTATAAAGAAATATTCAAAACTATTACAGTATTAAGAAACAGTTGCAGGCAGCTATGATTTGTGCCTCAATTCTTTAAAAAATATGCAAAAACACACTATTCTTTAAAAAGTAGGGCAATTTTCAAGTTGAAAATTTGCTATGTTAATGGTAACTTTGGGTTAAATTACTAAAAAGAAAATATAATTATGAGAATTGGAATACCAAAAGAAACACGTTTTGAAGAAAAACGTATTGCATTAGCTCCTGCAGGAGTTGATACTTTGATAAGGGCTGGGCATACAGTGTATGTACAAACCAGTGCCGGAGAGTCTTGCAATTTTACTGATGAAGATTATAGAAAAACCGGTGCAATTATAGTGTATTCTCCTGAAGAGGTTTATCTTCGTTCAGAGCTTATTGTTAAAGTGGCGCCAATTGCAGATGAGGAAGTTAACCTCCTGCAAGAGAATCAGATATTATTTTCTTTTTTACACCTAGCATTGGGTAAAAAAAATGTAATTGAAAACTTACTTAAAAAAAATGTTACAGCGATAGGCTATGAATTAATAGAAGAGGATGAATATTTACCGGTACAGCAAGCAATGAGTGAAATTGCCGGCCAACTTTCTATCCAAGTCGCTGAACAATACCTGGAAAGCCGTTCAGAAGGAGGCCGTGGCATCCTTTTAGGTGGAATACCGGGTGTAGCTCCTGCCGCTGTTGTAATTCTTGGGGGCGGTGTGGTTGGTACTGCTGCAGCAAGGTCAGCTCTTGGACGCGGTGCACAAGTTATTGTTATTGATAAAGATCTTAAACGATTACAAAAACTGGACCATGCGTTCTCTAAGCGTATTACAACTGTAGTGGCTAACCAGTACACAATTTCAAGAGGGGTAAAGTTTGCCGATGTCTTAATTGGTGCTATATTAATTAGAGGCAGCAAAGTACCTCATATTGTTACCGAAGAAATGGTAAAGAAAATGAAAAAAGGCTCTGTAGTTGTGGATGTTTCAATTGACCAGGGCGGTTGCATTGAAACAAGCAGAATTACAAGTCTTTCTGATCCCGTTTATATGTTTCATAATGTAATTCATTATGGTGTGCCTAATTTGCCGGCTTTAGTCCCAAGAACTTCAAGCTATGGCTTAAATAATGCAACAATAAATTACATAATGAATATTGCCGAAAACGGGCTTTCTAATGCATTAATTGGTGATCAGGGATTAAGCAAAGGCGTATGTACTTATAAAGGGTATTGCTCTAATGAAGCAATAGCCGGTATATTTAACATAGAGTATAGAAGACTACATATATTTTCAACAAATTAAAAGTTATTATGATACAATTAGAAAAAACAAAAATTAAAAATCCGGTTCCGCTAAATTTATTTAACGCATACTCTCAAAAAGTTGTTTCAGCCGAAGAAGCAGTTAAAGCAATTAAATCCAACGATAAGGTTCTCGTTCATTCCAACGGGGCTGTGCCTGCAACACTGTTAAATGCTTTGGTTGAAAGAAAAGATGAGCTTGAGAATGTAGAAATGCATCACGCGCTGGCGGTTGGGGAATTACCTTATCTAAGACCGGGAATGGAAAAAGCATTCAGGCACGTTGCGTATTTTATTGGTGCAAATGCAAGGAAAGCTGTTCAGGAAGGTATAGCAGATTTTACACCAATCTTTTTATATGAGACACCTTTGCTCTATAAAAGAGGAATTGTAAATTTGGATGCTGCTTTGATCAACGTTTCTCCTCCTGACGAACATGGTTTTTGCAGTTTGGGCGTTGAAGTTGGTTTAACCAAGACAGGAGCTGAAAGAGCAAAAATTCTTATCGCTCAGGTAAATAAACGTATGCCAAGAACTCTGGGCGACAGTTTTATCCACATTAGCAAATTTGATTATATAGTAGAAGTTGACGAGCCTGTTTATCAGTTACCTCAAGATAAAACTGGTGCTTCTCCGTTTATGGACGAGATTTACAGCAAAATTGGACACAATATTGCTGATTTGATTGAAGACGGTTCTACTTTGCAGCTTGGTATTGGCGCTATTCCTGATGGAGTACTGAAATTTTTAACAGACAGACGCAGACTCGGTATCCATTCAGAGTTGTTTTCAGACGGCGTTGTAGAGCTTGTTGAAAAAGGTATTATTACAAACGAATCTAAAAATATTCATCCCGGAAAAATCGTAGTCGGCTTTGTTCTGGGAACACAAAAACTATATGATTTTATCAATAATAACCCTTTGATAGAATTCCATCGCCAGGAATATGTAAACAATCCATATGTAATTGCTCAAATAGACAAAATGGTTGCAATAAACTCTGCAATTGAAGTTGATTTAACCGGCCAGGTTTGCTCCGATTCAATCGGTACAAAAATTTTCAGCGGATTTGGCGGCCAGCTGGATTTTATTAGAGGTGCAGCTTTGTCCGAAGGTGGAAAACCAATCATAGCATTACCTTCAGTTACAAAAGATAAAAAAATAAGCAAAATCGTTCCGATGTTAAAACCGGGCGCAGGTGTTGTAACCACCAGAGGCGATGTCCATTGGGTTGTTACTGAGTTTGGCAGCGTTAATCTTTATGGTAAAACTATTCGCGAAAGAGCAAAAGCTTTAATAAATATTGCTCATCCTGATTTTAGAGAAGAACTAACTAAATTTGCTTATGAGCATAAGTATATTTAGTCTATGGTAGCTGTAATTGGTGATATCCATGGATGTCTTTTCACTTTGAAACAATTAGTTGAAAAAGTTAGAAAAAACTATCCTGGTATCGCTGTATTTTCAGTGGGTGATTTGATTGACAGGGGTAATTTTAGTTCTGAAGTTTTTGAATATGTCTTAAGCGAAGGAATTAAATTTACTCCCGGCAATCATGAATATATGTTTTATTCTTATTTTAAAGAACCTATGAGTTCTGCCGGCGCAGCGTGGATGTATAATGATAACGTTGCTACACTAATCTCTTATGAAAATAGAAATAACCTTTTGCAAAAACATATTTCTATAATAAAAGAACTCCCCCTTTATTTCAACTTAGATGATTGTTTTATTTCCCATGCCGGTGTTTCTTCTTCCTATAAAAAATTCCTCTCCGGAGACGTTAAAAATAATATCGATCTGCTTAATGGATATATCTATTCCGATTGTAATACTGACAGGGGAGTACTATGGACAAGGGATATTTTACTTAACTTAGGTAAGCTCCAGGTTGTGGGGCATACTCCCAGGTCTAAAATAATCTTTGAGAAAAAGAGCAATTCCCTCTACATTGATACTTCTGTTTATGCCGGTAAAGCTCTT
>JAUZPC010000191.1 GCA_030706105.1 Bacteroidota bacterium
AGGATATGAACGGCAATACATGCCGTATTACCATAGCTGCCGATCTTGCTGTTAAAAAAGGTATTGTTGTTGTTAACTCCGCCGGAAACGAGGGGAATAATTCAAGCCATAATACTTTAGGCGCTCCTGCAGACGGCGATAGTGTAATTACAGCCGGTGCTGTTACAAGTTCCGGTACCAGGTCTGACTTTAGCAGCGTAGGCCCAACTGTTGATGGGCGTACAAAGCCTGACATTATGGCTATGGGCTCAAGCGTAAGCGTTGCAAGTCCTTATTCAACTACCGGCTATACATATAACGACGGTACTTCCTTTAGCTGCCCTTTAGCTGCCGGTACAGCAGCATTAGTTTTACAGGCCAGACCGTTTCTGACCCCTATTCAAATAAGAGACGCACTCAGAAATACAGCCTCTATGCATACATCTCCTAACAACCAGATGGGATGGGGCATTATAAATACTTTAGCTGCAATTAATTATTTCCCGGTACCTGTTGAATTAACTTCATTTACCTGTGCTTCAGGTAATACCGGCATTACTCTTAATTGGGTCACCGCTACTGAAAAGAACAACTCAGGTTTTGAAGTTCAAAGACGCTCTTACAACTCTCAGGATAATTTTATTACTGTTGGTTTTGTTAATGGCAATGGAACTTCAACTGAAAAACACTCTTACGCTTATAATGATAAACCAGGAACCGGCAAATATGTTTACAGACTTAAACAGGTTGATTTTGACGGAACAGTAAGTTTTAGTAAAGAAGTTGAAAGCAGTTTTGATGTTGTAAATTCCTTTACTTTATATCAAAATTATCCTAATCCGTTTAACCCGACTACAAATATAAAATTTGATATCCCTGAATCAGGTCATGTTAAATTAGCTTTATATGATGTACTGGGCAACATGGTTAAAGTTCTTATGGATGAATCTAAAGATAAAGGGACTTATTCATGCTCACTGAATGCTAAAAATATGGCAAGCGGTACTTATTTTGTTAAACTTATCAGCAATGGATATCAAAAAACGATAAAAATTGCCTTATTAAAATAACAGTTTAGTGTACAAACAAGGATTTAACTACAAATTACCTTGATTTTAAGAAGTTAGATAATTAAAATAATCAGCCTAAAATTTCAATAAAAGGAGAAAAATTAAATGGCTTTAAGGTTAGTAACTCTATTTTCCGTTTTAATGACAGTATTTTTGATGTCATGTGGTCCTAAAGTAACAGAAAATGTACTTGCAAAATACGATGGCGGACAAGTTACCAAAAGTGAATTTGAAGAATATTATATTAAAAATTCAGGTAACATTGAACAGGCAAAAAAAGACTCTTTGCCTAAATTAAAAAGCTTTTTGGATCTTTATGTAAATTACAAACTCAAATTAGAAGATGCTAAAGTAAAAGGTTATCCAAGCAATAAAGACTTAATTCAGGAACTTAATGATTATAAAAAGAAAGTCGGTGTCTCTTTCTTATTAGAAAAAGAATTAGTCCTTCCTGGAATCAAGAACTTATATGAAAGAAGAAAAGTTGAGTTAAGAGCTGCTCATATTATGTTGCGTCCTGATTCAACCGGTGATGAAGCTTGCCGCATTAAAGCAAACAAAATATTAGACAGCATAAAACTTGGCAAAGCTACCTTTGAAGATATGGCTATGAAGTATTCAATTGATGTTTATTCAAAAAATGTTGGTGGAGATATCTTCTATATTACTGCCGGTATGCTTCCTTATGAATTTGAAGATGCCTGCTATGCTACAGAACCTGGTAATGTTTATCCAAATGTTGTAAAAACAAAATTCGGATATCATATTATTAAAGTTACTGAAAAACAAGAACGAATTCCTCAGATTAGAGCAAGCCACATTCTTGTTGATTTTTATGATGGTAAAGGTAATGTTGACTCTGCTGCTGCAAAAGCAAAAATTGATACGGTTAAAATGCTTCTTGCTCAAGGTAAACCTTTTGAAGATTTAGCCAGACAATACAGCAAAGACCCCGGCTCAAAAGATAATGGCGGCGACCTTAACTTCTTTGAAAGAAGAATGATGGTTAAGGAATTTGACGAAGCTGCATTTAAACTTAAAAAAGGTGAAGTCTCTGATATTATAAAAACCAATTATGGCTATCATATTATTAAATTGACCGACGTTCGTAAAACTGCTCCTTTTGAAGAACAAAAAGAAGAACTTAAAAAAATGTTTAAACAGTCACGTTATCAAGATACTTATGATAACTATGTTAAAACTTTAGCAACAAAATATAATTATAAAGTTAATCAGGAGACCCTTAACTTAATGTTAAAAAACAGCGATTCTGTAAGAATAGCTGATGAAAATCCTAAAGCTATACTTTATAAAGATAAAGAACTTATGTCACTTAACGGTAAAAGCATTACTGCCGGTACCGTTCTTGAAGATTTAAAAGATATGTCTGAATTTGCAAGCCGTTTTATTGTTTTTGATGCAATGAAAAGCGGTATGGACAAATTATCCGGTGATTTATTACTTCAGGAAGAAGCTGCTAATTTAGATAAATCTGATAATGAATTTGCTTCTTTAATGGAAGATTATAGAAATGGTATCTATATTTTCAAATTACAAGAAGATGAAATTTGGTCTCAAATTAAAGTTGACTCTGCTAAATTATTACCTCTTTATGAAACTACAAAACAAAACTATGTATGGCCTGACAGAGTAAATTATCAGGAAATATATTCTTCTAATGATAGTTTAGCTAACCGTTACTATTCAATGTATCAAAACGGAACCAACTTTGATACTTTAGCTGTTAAATACACTGAACGCCCGGGTTTGAAAGAAAAAGCCGGTGTTTATAACCTAGTTGAAGTTAGTTCGAATCAAATGGCAGATATTGCTTTTAAACTTAAAAACAATGGTGACGTTTCTGCTCCTTTCAAAGCAGGCAGCGGCACTGCTTTTGTTAAATTACTTTCTAAAGAACCCAGCAGAATTAAAACTTTTGACGAAGCAAGAGCTGAAGTTGCAGGGCTTTATCAGGAAAATGAAAGCAAAAGGTTAGAACAATCTTATAACCAAAAATTAAAAGATAAATATTCACCTGAAATCTTTTATCAAAACCTTGAACAAGTATTTAAAACTAAGTAATATATTTATTATTCCCCTCCTTGCCGCAGCCTTAATAAGCTGCGGCAAGAATAAATCTGACAACGAATTTGCCGCCAAAGTTGACAAGTCCACTCTATCCCAAAAAGAACTAAATTTACTGGCCGACTCTTCCACTTACCGCAATTTATCCAAGCAGGAAATTATTAATGAGTGGATTCAAAATGAAGTACTATTTAAAGAAGCTGAACGAAACGGAATTTTAAATGATTCTAAATTTCAGGCTGCTCTTTCCTTGTCTAAAAAAAAGCTGGCTGCCGGTTTCCTTCTGGACAAAATTTATGATGAATACAAACCGGAAATTTCCGAATCTGAAATTGCAAATTATTTTAATACCCACAAGGAAGAATTTAAGTTATCGCATAAAGCTTTTTTTGTAAACCTTGCAATATTTAACAATCAGGAAGATGCGGTTAAGTTTAGAAACGAAATTTTGGGCAAAAATTGGGAACAGGCGCTATTTTCTTTTAAAGACAACAAAGCTTTAGTTAAATTTGAGACCAGGAAATTAATTTATTATGAAGATGTTGAACCTTCTGATCTTGCCGAAGTGCTAAATCAGATGCATCCGGGCGAAATTAGTGTCCTCTTGCCACTTGGTAATGACTTTATTGAATCCTTTTTAATAAATAAATTTGAAGATGAAACTGTGCCTACTTTGGATGCAGTAAAATTGAATGTTAAAGCCAGATTGCTTGAAGTTAAAAAAAACGAATATTTAAAAATCTATATGAACAAATTGTATTCTAAATATGCAATTGAAATTAAAGGTGAAAAATGAAAATTAAAACTTTTGTCCTTGTGTTTTTCTGTTTTTGGTTCGCAAAAAATATATTTGCACAAGAAGTACTGGATAAAATTGTTGCTGTTGTTGATAATGAAATAATCTGTCAAAGTGAACTTAATTTTCAGGTTAATCTTTATGCTTCTCAGAAGAACCTTGACCCAAACACACCGGGACTAAAAGAACAATTGCTTAACGCTTTAATTGAAGATAAATTAGCTTATTCTCAGGCAATTTTTGACTCTATTACTGTTTCTGATGAAGAACTGAATCAGCGTATAAATTATCAGATTGATAATTTTACTCAGCAGTTCGGCTCTGTTGAAGGTGTTGAAAAAGCTTACGGTATGTCTATTGAGAAAATAAAAAAAGAATTAAGATCTAATGTTACTAAAAGCATTATGGTTCAAAAACTTCAGGATAAAAATTTTGGACAATTAAGTGTTTCTAAAAGGGAAGTAGAAGAATTCTATGGTATCTACAAAGACAGCATTGCTGTAATCCCTGAAAAATTTAGAGTTTCTCATATTTTCCGCCTTCCAAAAGTCTCTGATGAATTAAAGGTAAAGTACAAACAAAAAGCACAATCCCTGCTGGATTCACTCAAAGCAGGCGCTGATTTCTCTGCTTTCGCAAAAAAATATTCTGAAGATCCCGGCAGTGCTGCTAAAGGCGGAGATTTAGGTTTTACAAAACGCGGAATGCTTTTTCCTGAATTTGAATCTGTTGCATATGATCTAAAACCCGGACAGACCTCTGCTGTTGTGGAAACTCCGGTCGGTTATCATATTATTCAATTAATTGAAAGACGCGGAGACAATATTCACGCCCGCCATATACTTGTTAAGTTTAAAAATGACGACGAAGCAGATCTTAAAGTTATTGAAATGCTAAGCGCTGTAAGAGATACTATTCAAAGAGGAATAGCTAAATTTCAGGAAATGGCTAAAAAATACAGCGAAGATAGAGAAACCGCTCCATTTGGCGGACTTATCGGCGAATTTTATGTAAATCAGTTAGATAAAACTTTAGGTGATATAGTTTCTAAAATGGAAGACGGCGAACTTAGTTACCCAAAAAGAATTGATTACGGCAAAGATATTTACGGCTATCATATCGTTTGGCTTGAAAAAAGAATTCCAAAACATGCCGCTAATTTAAGAGATGATTTTGCTGAAATAGAAAAAATGACACAGAATAACAAAAAACAAAAATTATATCAAAAATGGATGGAAGATTTAAAGAAAAAAATCTTCTGGGAAATAAGATTATAGGCACCCAATTTTGATGTAAAGCGGAACTCAGTTTCTTCATTTTTTAGTTATATAATTTAAAGGCAGGTATTTTGAAAGATTCCGAAATTATTAAAGACGATGTCCAGTTGGCTGAAAAGCTCAGGAAACAAGTTCAGGAAATAAAATCAGAAATAAGTAAAGTAATTATTGGTCAGGATGAGATTATAAATCAAATGATAATCACTCTTCTCTGCAAAGGACATTGCCTGCTTATTGGTGTTCCCGGGCTTGCAAAAACTATGCTTATTAAAACTATTTCTGAAATTATGAATCTAAAGTTCAACCGGATTCAGTTCACTCCCGACCTAATGCCAAGTGATATTACAGGTACGGAAATAATTGAGGAAGATGCAGCTTCAAAAAGAAGGAATTTCAAATTTATTGAAGGTCCTATTTTTGCCAATATTATTCTTGCAGATGAAATAAACAGAACGCCCCCTAAAACTCAGGCGGCTTTACTGGAAGCAATGCAGGAACATAAAGTTACAATCTCAGGCACTACTTATACATTAACTGAGCCCTTTTTTGTTTTGGCAACTCAAAACCCGATTGAGCAGGAAGGGACATATCCTTTACCTGAGGCACAACTTGACCGCTTTATGTTTAACCTTTGGCTTGATTACCCAAGCTTTGAAGAGGAAGTAAAGATAGTTCAAACAACCACAAGCGAGTATCTTGCCAGTTTAAAAAAGATTATCTCTTATAATGAAATAATTGATTTTCAGAATTTGGTAAGAAAAGTTCCAGTTGCGGATAATGTAATTAATTTTGCTGTTAAAACCGTAAGCCTTACACGCCCTGCTAATCCCGAAGCACCTGACTACATCAAAC
>JAUZPC010000192.1 GCA_030706105.1 Bacteroidota bacterium
ACGGATAATTATGTTAAAGACCTTTCACGTAAAAGACTATGCTTTAATTGAACAGATTGATATAGAGTTTAGCAAAGGTCTAAATATTATTACCGGAGAGACCGGTGCCGGTAAATCTATTCTTGTTGATGCAATGGGATTGCTGTTAGGGGAAAGGGCTTCCGTTGATATTATAAGGAAAAATGCACCTAAGGCAATCGTAGAAGGTATCTTTGACGTAAGCAATAACCCCAAGGTAAAAGAGTTTTGTGAAAAAAATGATATTGAATTCTATAATGATTTAATCTTAAGGCGTGAAATATCTGCTAAGGGAAATTCAAGGGCTTTTGTAAATGATTCACCCGCCCAATTAGCAATATTTAAAGAGCTTGGAAATCTTTTAGTAGATTTACACGGGCAGCACGAACATCAGTCTCTTCTTCGAAGTGAAACTCATATTGATTATCTTGATGAATATGCAGGAAGTAAAAATTTTTTGCAGGAGTATAAAGCCGGTTATTCCAATCTACTGAAATTGATAAGCGAATTAAATTCGCTGCTTGCGCAGGAAACAGTTTTAAAAGAAAAGAAAGATTTTTATTTATATCAGATAAAGGAAATAGATGCTGTTAACCCAATTGGCGGGGAAGAAGAGGAACTGGAAGCAGAGTTAAATATTCTTGAAAATTCAGAAAAACTTTTAGAATTGACTGATGGGACTTATACTTTACTTTACGATAGCCAGGACTCCATATATGATAATATCTCTAAAGTCATAAACAGTATTTCCGAAATAAGCAGGATAGATAAAAGTGCAGAAGGCGTTTTAGCTGATGCTAATTCAGCTAAAGAAATATTAAAAGATATTTCTTCATTTATCAGGAGCTACAGTACTAAAATCGATCTGGACCCCGAGAAGCTGGAAAAAATGCGCGAGCGCATCAGCAGTCTTAATATGCTCAAGAAAAAATATGGCGGTTCTATAAAAGCCGTATTAAACTACCGGGAAAAAATCGGAAATGAATTTTCAATTGCAGAAAACTTTACAGAAAAAATAGAAGAACTTAATGCTGAAATTGAAAAACAAAAAAGTGAATGCTATGCCGCAGCAGGTAAGATTAGCGAATTAAGAAAAAAAGCAGCTGCTAAAGCGGAAAAAGATATTATCTCGATATTAAAAAATCTTGGAATTGAAAAGGGTGTATTTAAGGTTAGTATAGAAGATAATATTACAGATCACAAGGATAGTCTTACCGTTACCGGAAAAAGTGGAAATGTTAAACTGCATTCAAAGGGTATTGATGAAGTTGAATTTTTAATCTCACTTAACGCAGGTGAGGACTTGAAATCCCTTTCAAAGACTGCTTCCGGAGGTGAAATATCCAGAATAATGCTTTCACTTAAAACTATATTAGCAACGACAGATAAGCTTCCACTATTGATATTTGATGAAATAGATACCGGAGTAAGCGGAAGAATTGCGCAGAAGATCGGGACAGCTTTAAAAGAACTGGCCTCCTTTCATCAAATCATATCAATTACACACTTGCCTCAGATTGCAGGCTTTGCAGATACTCATTTCGTAGTGCAGAAAAATACTAAAGAGAACAGAGTGTTCAGCCAAATAACAAAGTTAAACAATGACCAGCGTATTGTTGAAATTGCTAAATTATTAAGCGGTGAAGAAGTAACCGATGCCAGCCTGAAATCTGCAATGGAACTGATCAAGAACTGAAAGCAAATAGTTATCCGTTACCACATTGGCAAAAAAATATGGCTTTAGTGTGCAATATTTCCTCGGTGTGGTTTCAGCAATTCTGGGTAAACTTTCATTATCCATCGTATAATTTATGAATTATCTTTTGTACATCAGTCAAAATCAGGTAATAGTTAGTAGTTAATTATCTGTGTCCCCCTTTGCCCGCCATCAAGTCAACGGTTACTAAAGTGCGTTTGTTTACGAAATGATTAAATTTTAGATAAATCGGAGAAAATTTATTAAATAATTAAATTATTTCATTGAAAACTAATAGATTATAAGCTAAATTGCATAGATAAATGAAAAAGATTTCTTTTATAAAGATGAGCGGTGCCGGAAATGACTTTATCATTATTGATAAGGAAAAGAATAGTCCGTTTATTCTTAAAAATGATGTAATTAAGAAGCTTTGTGATAGGCGAAACGGTATTGGTGCCGATGGTGTAATCACAATCTCAAAGAATGAAAAGTATGACTTTGAGATGGAGTATTACAATTCAGATGGTTCAACCGGTACACTTTGCGGAAATGGTTCCAGATGTTCTATCTGGTATGCATTTACAGTCGGTTATTGTGGTATTGATACTTATTTTACAAGCAGCCATGAGGTTTACAAAGGTAAAATATTATCAGATGAACTTGTAAAGTTTTATCTTAAACCACCGCATTCTGTAAGGCAGAATGTGCAGATTGAGCTAAAATCCGGAATAATAAATGCCGATTTTGTAAATACCGGTTCTCCGCATGTTGTAATTGATATCAGTAAAAATGCCGAAGTGTTCCCGGAAAATATCGACTTGATTGATGTAAAAAATATCGGCAGAGAAATAAGGAATCACAAAGAATTTTCTCCCGACGGTACTAATGTAAATTTTATTAATTTTATAAATAATAAAATTCAAATCAGGACGTATGAGCGTGGTGTTGAAGACGAGACATTGGCTTGTGGAACCGGATCCACAGCAGCAGCGTATTTATCTTTTTTAAATAAAAAAATAGAGCTGCCGGTTTCTTTAATTACTAAAAGTAATGAAATATTGGTTGTTGATTTTGTTTATGTTGATAATACCGCGGATAATATTTCATTAGCCGGACCGGCAAAAATTGTATTTAGCGGCGTGTTTTCTTTATAAAAAGTTTTATTAAAATACCGGAGATCAAATGGGTAAAGTTATTTTCTCAGTTCAATATGAAATAAATTCTGGAAAAAGAACTGAATTTTTTGATATTATAAATGAGTTAAAGAATTTGGTGAAACCAGAGGGCTTGGAAAGTTACGAATTGTATGAAGTAAAAGGTAAAAAAAATCACTTCCAAGAAGTTTATATCTTTTCTTCCGAAGAAGCTTATGAAAATTTTGACGATAATCAGAGTGAAAGAATAAATATATTAGTCGGTAAACTTGGTGAGCTTACCGTTAATAATTCTACTAAATATACAACTCTTTGTCAGGTTATCACAAATTGATTATTATATAAATTTCCTCTTCTCTAATTACAGGGAAGAGGAACTTATGTAATTAGATCCCCTTCTTTTTCAGTCGGCTTTTCTTAATGAATATTTTTTATATTAACTTTTCTTTTTATATTTATTGTTATATAAATACTTGCATCTAAATGCAAATGTTCTGCTCTCACAATTATTAGTACTTTTTATCAGTTGTTTGTCGCTATTGCTTAGGAGAAGTCCATCGGTTTTAAATGAGAATTTTGAAGGAGAATTAAATGAAAATAAAAAATTTTTATATTTACGGTATAATAATAATTGCATCTGCCTTTGTTACAATATATTTTGTCCAGAAAAAGCCTGGAAATATACAACCTGTTACTAAAACTTCTGAGCAGGTAGATTTGAATAAAATGCCTAAGGATAGCATTCATCAAAAAATGATGGCTGAAGCGAACCAGACTCCCGGCAAAAATAATGTCTCTCCTGATTACCAAAGAATGTTAAGTGAAAAGAAAACTGCGTATGAGAAGAATAGTAATGATACCGCTGCAATAAGGGCTTATGCGGATTTTTTAATGGAATCCCATAAATTAGACGAAGCAATTGCTTTGTATGATAAAATTCTTAAAGCTAATCCTAAAAGAACCGATATCTATTTTGCATTAACTTTTGCTCATTTTAATAAAAAAGATTTTGAAAAGGCAGAGGCGCTTACTAAAAAAGTATTGAGCTATGACTCAAAAAATCTGCAGGCACAATATAATATTGGAGCAATTGAAGCAGCTAAAGGAAATAAGGGAAAAGCAAGAGAGATATGGCAGAAACTTATAACAAACCATCCTAATTCATCTACTTCAAGACTTGCCGAACAGCAGATATTGAAGCTGGATACAAAATAATTATTACTTAAATTGAAATCTTCATGTACAAGTTTCAGCTGTATAAGAAAATTTTGCGCAATGAAGAGATTATGTGGCATAAAAAAAGGCATCCGGTTTCGGATGCCTTAAACTTATTTGTATGCGCTGTCTTTATTCGTCGCCGATAAGAACCAGATATTGATCTGCCTGACGGGAAGCCATGCTTTCATCATAATCTTTTTTAAGCTTTTCTAAAATTTCTTTAGCTTTTTCTTTATCGCCTGCTTCATAGAAATATTGTCCTGCGCTTAATAGATAGTCAGGATTTTGTGAAATCTCTTTAGAGACCTTAGAGGCGCTATAGAAAGATTCGGCAGCTTTTTTATAGTCTTTTTTAACTGCATAAATACCGCCTTTTCCTGCTAGAGCAGCGGCTTTATACATTTTTAGCCCACCCGAATAATCATCATAATATTTAAAGGCATCGTCAAATTTACCTAACATATTATAAGCATTTGCCAAGTATATTTTAGCAGTTTCTCCGTTTTCAGTACTGCCGTATTCTTCAACAATTTTCTTTAAGCCAATCATTTTAGTTCCGGGGCGGCCTGTAATTGCTTCTAAAAATGAACCTTGATCATATAGATCCATTACACGAGAAAGCTCTATACCTGCTTTTTCATTAGACTGGGCTCTTGAATACTTAAAAACAACTATAACAGCAATAACAGCAAGCAAAATACCGCCATAAATAGCAAATTGTTTTTTGTATTTGTCAAAATAAGCAACTGATTTATAATAAACAGCTACTAATTTATCTTCTTTAATCTCTTTTTTAGAAAGTTTAACTTTTTTACCAAGCATTTTAGAAATACCTTTATGCAATATTAAAAACTGATATTTAACTCAGAAAAATAACAATAATAACAATAACAAAACAGGGGAAACTAAAAAAAAATAAAAAAAGTACGCCTAGAGGGATTCGAACCTTCAACCTTCGGAACCGGAATCCGACGTTCTATCCAATTGAACTATAGGCGCATTTTTAATATCCGATGCGTATATGGTTTGAAAATATCCAGGCTTTTTTATCCAGGTATATTTCTACTCTATAAACACCTTTCAAATTTACACAAAATTCTGCCTCAGAATCAACAAGGGAATCAATTAATGTACCATTTTTGTATAATTTAATCTCTGCTGTCTTCCCGGGGAGTAAAACTTTTAGCATATTGCTGCTGTTTATCGGAATGTTTTCTCCCATCTGATGTATTTTATTCTTGCATTGAGCATAAAAACGAAAGCCTTTGGAATCCGCATGATAATCATTTGCCACAAAGGAACAGCCGTTTTTTAGTGCCGAATAGATCATCTTTTTAGCAGACAGGAAATCTTTTATGCTTTTCCCTTTCTTGATTTCCGTATCCAGCAGGATGTGAGTCCTTATTGATTTAAATAAAACTTTATACGGAAAAACCTCAACTTCTACAAAGCCAAGTATATTGTATTTGTGTGCATGTGCATCAATACCCCCAATAGCCGGGACCGGACGTGTCTGGTTTAATTCATCCCAAACCTTCAAAGTTTCCGGCTGAGGAGACATAATGGTTTTTAGGGGATGTACAAATGCCTGATATTTATTCTGTTCGGTCAGATTTTCCATCCACTCAGACATATGGTTCCATATTTCTATACCCGTAAAATCTTTGGTGTCCCACTCAGTCCATGGGTATGGAGGATGTTCTTTCATATGGTTCCTTTTTTCGTGGGGGTGAGCCAAAAAACCTATACCTCCGGCATCCATTACTTTTTTAACATAAGTTTTTGCCGAAGTTCGGGTGGAAATGGCTTCCTCTATATCAAAGGCCAGATAGTGGTTCTTGTTTTCTTTATCATTTATTTCACAGCCAACCAACAGTAGGGTATTGCCGTACCAACCTTCATAACCATCTTTTAGTGCACGTAATGTATTGTGATCTGTAAGAGCAATAAAATCC